>DATDVJ010000039.1:0-5406 GCA_036517595.1 Minisyncoccota bacterium | reverse complement strand
AAGGAGAGATAGTTGGCGTCGGGGGTTCCTTTGTCTTCATTGGCGGTCTTAATGTAAATCTTGTTTTGGTAAGTAGCTGGGACCGTGGTGAAGGTGTAACCGCGGTCGATATAGAGGGGCTGGTTCACATTTAAAGAGCCGCTGGTCAAGGTACGGCCGGTGGTCGTCTTGAGGTTGGTGAGGGAGAGGGGGGGTGGCGGGATCGAACCGGCATAGGCGATCGCGCTCTGGCTATCCCAGTTAACATTATTAAAACTCGACTGATCAACATAAGAGAGATTGTCGTAATCATCAAAAAAGGAGGTCGAAGTTAAGACCCCCGGACCGGCTACTAATTGTTGTTGGTTAATAAAACTTTGCGAACCGTAGACCCCAAGAAATAGGGAGAAGGCAAACACAACGACAGCGAGCAACGCAACGAGCGGTGACGCCCCAAAATTATTCTTTTTCATATATGCCCATCATTATATTGCAACCCATCAACAATCCCTATTTATTTATCCACAGTGTTATGTTATAGTCGTCATCATGCAAATTGTGACAACAATCCTACCGTGGGTTCAAGTGATTCTCGCGGTCGCAGTGATTATCTCAATTCTCCTTCAGCGTAATGACGCGGCTTTGGGCGGAGTTTTCGGTGGTAGCGGAAGCGTCGCTCACACTAAACGCGGGCTCGAGCGTGGCCTCTTCGTCACCACGATTGTTTTAGCCGCCCTTTTCCTCATCACCGCCGTTCTCTCCCTCCTCTATCATTAAATGGCCTATTTGTCGGTTGATAAAATCGCCCGAATTGTGAGCGCGATGCCCCCACGGCGGAAAGCGCTTTTTGCCATCTGTCTCGCCATCTTCGTCGGCAGTATCACCGCACTCCTCTGGCAAGTGAATCAAACCTGGTTAGTATCGGTGCCGATGAGCGGCGGCCAATACAACGAAGGGGTCCTGGGCACACCACGTTTTATTAATCCACTCCTTGCCACTTCCCCCGTTGATCGCGACCTCACCACTCTCATTTACTCGGGACTCTTGCGCCGTACGAGCAACGGTGAGTTAATCCCCGATCTAGCAGAATCTTACATTGTCTCGCCTGACGGTTTAACTTACACCTTCACTCTTAAATCTGGGCTTGTTTGGCACGATGGTGAACCAGTCACCATCGATGATGTAATCTTCACTCTTGCGAAAGCGAAAGACCCGGGGTTAAAAAGTCCCCGGCGAGCAAATTGGGAAGGTGTGGAAATAGAAAAGGTTGATAATCAACATCTAATCTTCAGTTTGAAGCAACCCTATACTCTCTTCTTAGACAACTTGACCATCGGGATTCTCCCCGCTCATCGCTGGCAAAGAATCACGACCGAAGTTTTTCCGTTCACCGATCTTAATCGCGAACCGATCGGCACCGGCCCCTATCAAATCGCGGTAATTAAACGCGATCGAGATAATCTGCCAATCACCTATACTCTCACCCCCTTCAAACATTTCGTTCTCGGTGAGCCAAAAATCTCCAAAATTATTATTCGCTTCTACGGCAGTGAGGAAGCTCTCTTGTCAGCCTATAATCAAGGCGAGATTGAGGCCATGAACGCCATCAATCCGGCCGTGGTTCGGACCCTGGAGATGGCCGGCGCCAAAGTTATCACCACCACCCTGCCTCGAGTCTTCGGCATCTTCTTCAACCAGAATCAGCAAAAACTTTTCACTCGTTCGGAAATCCGAGCCGCACTCACCGCGGCGATTAATCGTGAAGCGATTATCAACGAGGTCTTGCGCGGCTACGGTCAAGCCCTCACTAGTCCTCTGCCGCCACCCTTTGCACCTCAAGAGTTAGCCACCAAGATCGACCCAGTCGAAATTCTTAAGCAAGCTGGTTGGCAAAAGAACGCCACCACCAGTAACTGGGAACTGCCGGCGAAGAAAAAAGGTGACTCTTCTCTCACTCTCCACTTCACTCTCACGACTTCAGACACACCAGAACTCAAGCAGGTCGCCGAACTTGTTAAGCGTGATTGGGAAACCATCGGCATCAGGGTTGATCTTAAGATCTTCGAGTGGGGAGCGCTTAATCAAACCGTTATCCGCCCTCGCGATTATGACGCTCTTCTTTTTGGTGAAATTGTCGGCCGTGAATCTGATCTCTATTCTTTCTGGCACTCGAACCAAAGACTGGATCCAGGATTGAATATTGCCCTTTACGCCAATGTCGCAGTTGACAAAATTCTAGAGGAGATTAAAGTGGCTAGTACGACCGAGGAACGCGCTCGGGGGTACCTCGCCTTCGACGCCGAAATCAGGCAAGATCAACCAGCGATCTTCCTCTACGCACCCGACTTCTTGTATGTTATCCCACCAAGTGTGCAGGCGATTAATCTAGGAGTTATTAATACACCGGCGGAGAGATTCCTCAATGTTTATCAATGGTATATTAAGACTGATCGGGTCTGGCCAGTTTTCGCGAACAACTAAACAAATCTTAAACTTATGATGAAATCACCTCCTCGACGGCCATTGCGCCGCCGCGGCGACCAGTTAGATCGGAAACCGATTCCCCCTCTCGCTCCCGACGATATTCGAATTATCCCTTTAGGCGGAGTTGAAGAAATTGGTAAAAACATGACTGCCATCGAAATGGATGGCGATATTATGGTGATCGACATTGGCTTCGCTTTCCCTGATGACGAGACTCCGGGTGTCGATTACATTATCCCCGACACCACTTATCTCGAAGAAAACAAAGCGCGGGTAAGGGGGGTCGTCATCACTCACGGCCACCTCGATCACACCGGCGGTATCCCTTATGTGCTGCCAAAAATTGGCAACCCCCCAATCTATACCCGCAATCTGACCGCGCTTATGATTAAGAAACGGCAGGAAGAATTCCCTCACCTCCCGCCACTTGATCTCATTGTGGTGGAGAAAGAAGAACGGATAAAGATTGGCAATTTCCGGGTTCATTTCTTCGGCGTCACCCACACCATCCCCGATTCGATGGGGGTAATTATCGAAACTCCCTATGGTCGAATTGTGAACCCGGGCGATTATAAACTCGATCTCGATGGTATAGATGGCAAACCGACGATCGAGGAGGAAAAAGCGTACAGCGTTTTCGACCAAGGGGAAACCTTGCTGCTCATGGCCGACTCCACTAACGTCGAGAACCCTGGCTTCTCGCCGCCCGAGAGCGAAGTTCACAAAAATTTGGGCAACATTATCAAGACGGTGAAGGGGCGATTGATTATCGGGATGTTCGCCTCTCAATTCCAACGAATCATCAAAGTGCTCGAGATCGTTGAAGGACTCGGGCGGAAAATTGTGATTGAGGGCCGAAGCATGAAAACGAATATCGAAGTAGCCCAATTGGCCGGTATGTTTAAGATCAGGAAAGAAACGATCATTCCAGTGCAAGAGGTTGATAAATATCCACCGGAAAAAGTGGTGGTGCTGGCCACCGGCGCCCAAGGTGAAGAATTCGCTGCTCTCATGCGCATGGCGACCAAACAACATAAATATTTCCAGTTCAAGAAGGGCGACACCGTTCTTCTCTCGGCCTCAATTATTCCGGGAAATGAAAGAACGGTTCAGAGGTTGAAAGACAACATCGCCCGCCAGGGGGCCAAGATCATCCATTACCGCACAGCCGAAGTTTTTATTCATTCTTCTGGTCACGGCAACCGCGGCGAGATTGAGTGGTTACACCGGAAGGTCAAACCGCATTTCTTCATTCCGATCCATGGCTATCATCAGAAATTGCGCGTCCATGCCGATCTGGCTATGGATCTTGGCTTGCCGGAGAAAAATATCGTCGTCCCGGATAATGGCATGGTGATTGAAATCACCGCGAAGGGAAAAAAGATTGAGGCGCGAAAAGAGACTTGCTCCAGTCGCTTAGTGATGGTCGACGGTTCGGGTGCCGATAATGTCAAAGAAGTGGTCATCAAAGATCGAATTATGCTCGCCCAAGAAGGCATCTTCGTGATTATCGCCATTGTCAATCGACAAACCGGTCGGGTAGTGAAATCACCAGATATTATTTCGCGCGGTTTCGTTTATCTTAAAGAATCCCAAGAACTTCTTCACTATGTCCGCGGTCTAGCCAAGCGCAAAATTGAGGAGGCCACGGCGCGGATGAATCCAATCAACTTTGACTATGTGAAAAACATGCTTCGCGAAGAAATCGGCAAATATCTGTTCCAAAAAACGCACAACCGCCCGCTCGTCCTCCCCGTTTTAATTGAGGTCTAAAGGTTGGAGAAAAAGTGATCTTGCGGTAGGATGGTAAATATGAGAAAAAGAGTTACAAAAATCTACGAATTTCCAGTGGTGGTAGAAAAAGACGAGAAAAATTACTATTTCGGCTATGTGCCATCGTTCCAGGGATGTTATACCCAGGGAAGAACCCTCGCCGAAACTCTGGAAAACCTTCGAGAGATTATTGCTCTACATATTGAAGACCGGATCGCCATCGGGGAGTTGATCCCTCGGCGAAAGCCGGTCAGTCTAAGCTCACTTGAAGTGGCAGTTTAATTCCATTGGCGTATGCCTCGGTTACCCAAAGCAAGAGAGGTAATTCTGGTTGCCCATAAACTCGGCTTCGTTTTTGCCAGACAAAAAGGCAGTCACGCCATTTATCGTCATAACAATGGCGTCAGGATCACAGTGCCAATTCATGGCGGTAGAGAAATAAGTCCGGCCGTTTTCCACCAGATACTCGAGGATATGAAAATCGATGCTCAAGAGTTTTGGGAGTTTTAAAACTGTCAGCAAATATCTCTTCCAGAAAACGCACAACCGCCCACTCGTCCTCCCCGTTTTGATTGAGGTATAGAAGTAAAAAGAACTCTGACCGTAAATTACAAAGGATTATCCTAACCCCTCAACCTCGATATGATTAAATTGAATATCTGAACCAATTATATCGAAGAATACTAATAAATTAAGCAATTGATTTGGATCCGTGTTCGGACCAGTCCTAAAGACATTTTTGACTCCTAACTTTAAACTATTGCCACTAATTTCAGCAGACGCAAAAGCCGCCCGTAAACCATATCCATTATCATACAAAATATTACCAAAGTAGTAGGGCGGGAAAAATTTCAATATCTGAGGGCCAGAATTCCCATTTAATACAGTCGCGAATGTGATGCCACCGCTACCCAAACCTTGATCGGCCTTAATTACAAATTCATCATACGACCAAACTAGATTTATGTTACTGAAAATGACTATCGCATCCTGTCTGTTGTCACCGTTCAAATCCCGATAGAGAATAGCTTTGGTTCAAGACTAGCATAGCTCTCCGCAGGAGCTACAATAGTCTTGTATGGCAACACGAAAAAGGTATTTGGCCCGTTCCAAAGTTTCCAACGCCCACTGCCGTGAATTTTTGAGATATTTCGCTCTTGATCTAACGGC
>DATDVJ010000038.1:0-6265 GCA_036517595.1 Minisyncoccota bacterium | reverse complement strand
GGCCTGTTGACTTTGGTTACTCGTGTCCATTACACTGTTTGTACTGGACAAAAAAGACTTATTTTGTCCAATATACCCAAAATAATATGCTTAAAGATGTGGTTTCTAACCAAAAACTCCAAAAAGAGCAACTCTTATCCCTCCAATACATAGAGCGAACTAAAGGGCCATTTGCTAAGAAATGGCTAGATGCGAGTTTAATAAAAGTGGTCCTCGGTCCACGTCGGGCGGGCAAGTCTGTTTTCTCCCTCATGCTTCTGAAGGACCGGCCGTTCATGTATTTCAATTTTGACGATGAAGTTTTGTCGAGTGCGGGCGGCATAGAGACGAACGAACTGATGAAAGAATTGCATGCCGCGTATGGTCCGATGAAGACGATTCTCTTTGACGAAATACAAAATTTGCCGAATTGGGAGCTCTTTGTTAATCGCCTACATCGGGAGGGATACAATATGGTGCTCACCGGGTCGAATGCCCACTTACTTTCCAAGGAGCTGGCCACGCATCTCACTGGTAGACATATGCCGATAGAAATACTACCCTTTGATTTCAATGAATTTCTCCAAGCAAAGAAATTCCAAATAAATTCTGAATATGCTTCGCTCCCACAACAGCGTGGCGAGCTCCTGAATCTTATGGAAAACTATTTGGTTAATGGTGGATTTCCTGAAGTGGCAGTCAATAACGTCGATCCCAAGGACTACCTCGAAGTTTTGTTTGATTCTTTGCTTTTCAAAGATGTGGTTAAGAGGCATAGAGTCAAGTTCTCGACGCAAATAGGAAACTTAGCGACACACTTAGTGAATAATTTTGCCAATTTATACACCGTGCGCAAACTGCTTGAAATTCTAAATTTAAAGAGTGCCAGCACGACGGAGAAATATATAAAATATCTCGAAGAAGCGTATCTAGTTTTTTCCTTGCTTCGATATTCACCGAAATCAGTACAACGGATAAAGTCTCCAAGGAAAGTCTATGTCGTTGACAATGGCTTTATCAGTGCCAAAACAATTCAGCATTCCCCCGACAAGGGTAAGCTCATGGAAAACTTAGTTTTTACCGAACTGGTGAAACGTGGGACCAAGCCCAATAGAGAGTTGTTCTATTACAAAACTCGAAATGACCGCGAGGTAGATTTTGTTGTGAAGAGGGGAACGGAAATCGTGGAGCTCATACAAGTTTGTTATGAGTCTATAAATTCAGATGTCGAGCAGAGAGAAACCAAAGCCTTATTTGAGGCAAGAGATGAGTTAAAAGTGGAAAAGTTTACCGTGCTTACTTGGGATGAAAAGCGGGAGGTAAAAAGAGATGGAATGACAGTAAAGTTTATTCCCTTGTGGGAATGGTTTATGATGGTAAATAGTTAGATTTGCTAATTTCCGGCGAGTGGTTATAATACCGTCCATGTTTCAACGCCGTTTTTTCGCTGTCGTTTTAATTCTATTCGGTCTTCTCTTGGCCTACTTCGACGGCTATTCCTTCCTCGCCTCAGCCAATCCGGAGGCCTGGTTTTATCGGCCGTTCAAACTAGGGTTAGATCTCCGCGGTGGTAGTCACCTCATCTATCAAGCTGACACTTCCACCTTGCCCGCCACTGCTGACATCGGTGAGGCGATGTCATCGCTGAAAGAAGTGATCGAGCGGCGGGTCAACGCTTTCGGTGTAGGCGAGCCCCTGATCCAAGTTGAGCAAGTCGGAGTAGGTAGCGCTGGCGCCCATCGTCTAATCGTGGAATTGCCCGGCGTGACGGATTTGCAAGAGGCGCTCAAGGTGATTGATGTCACACCGATACTTGAGTTTAGGATCGAGCGTCCCGAGGGACCAGAGAAAGCGGCGATCACGAAGGCCTATGAAGACGCTCGAGCGAAGTATGAAGCGGGGGAGCCGATCTCTAATGATCCGCTTCTTGCCCAAGATCCAGAATTTGTACCGAGTGAGCTAACCGGTCGCTATCTCAAGCGGGCGCAAGTTGACTTCACTGGTCAAACAATTGGACCGACGATCTCGGTTGAGTTCGATAAAACCGGGGGTGATATTTTTGCCAAGATAACGAAAGAGAATGTCGAAAAGAGAATCGGCATCTATCTTGACGGTCAATTACTCTCGGCGCCGGTCGTGCGCGAGGAGATTAAGGATGGTAAAGCCCAGATCTCTGGCGATTTCACGGTCGAAGAAGCACGAACGCTGGTGCGCAATCTCAATCTCGGCGCTTTGCCCGTGCCGATCAAACTTATTTCCACCGAGACGATCGGCGCCACTTTGGGTCAGGAGGCGCTTGATCGTGGGGTGCGGGCGGGAGTCATTGGCCTTCTTTTGGTCGCGGTGTTCATGATTCTATGGTATCGAGCGAGCGGAGTTCTCGCTGTGCTTTCACTTGGAATCTATGTTTCGCTCATGCTCGCGATTTTCAAGATTTTACCAGTGACGCTCACGGCTGCGGGTATGGCCGGTTTCATTCTCTCGGTTGGGATGGCTGTTGACGCCAACATTCTCATTTTTGCCAGATTAAAAGAGGAGATGCGTCACACCGACAACATGCATGACGCGATTAGTCACGGCTTCACGCGGGCGTGGGCGTCGATTCGTGACTCCAATCTCTCGTCGATCATCTCCGCTCTTATTCTTTTTTGGTTCGGAACAAGCTTGGTACGGGGGTTTGCGTTGACTCTCGCGATCGGAGTTTTGATTAGTATGTTGACGGCGATTAGTATTACTCGCACCTTCCTCCTCGCGATCGGGGTTACCCGCACTAATCGGCTCAATCGTTTCTTTTTTGGTTCCGGGATCAGACATTAATTATCATGTTTGTCGTCAAATACAAAAATTTATTCTTCCTCCTCTCGGCGATCTTGATTGTCGGTTCGTTGTGGTCGCTGTGGTATTACGGGCTTAAGTTGGGAACCGACTTCACTGGCGGTTCAATTTTAGAAGTTACTTATTCGTTCCCGGGCGTGCGACCAACCGCTGATACTGTGCGAGCGAGTCTGGATAAACTTAATCTTGGTCCAACCTCGGTTCAACTGGCAGGCGATCGCGATATTATTGTTCGATCGAAAACTCTCACCGAAGCCGAACATGTTGCGGTAGTGAAGGCTTTGCCGATACTCACCTCGGACGCGCCAAGCATGCTAACCGAAAAGCGCTTCAGCTCGATTGGTCCAACGATTGGGCAAGAGCTCGCTAAGCGGGGGATCCTAGCGATTATTCTGGTTGTGATTCTAATCATCCTTTTTATCGCCTTTGCTTTCAGAAAAGTATCGCGCCCAGTCAGTTCATGGAAATATGGGATAGTTGCTTTCATTGCGCTTCTCCATGATCTGATTATTCCGACTGGCGTTTTTTCTTATCTTGGGGCGATCCGTGGTTTCGAGGCCGATGCCCTCTTCTTAACCGGCTTGCTTACCATTCTCGGTCTTTCGATCCACGACACCATCGTCGTTTTCGACCGGATTCGGGAGAATTTGAAAAAGCACGTCGGGATCGACTTCGCCGAGACGGTTGGTCGCAGTCTCTCCGAGACCTTCTCGCGCTCGATCAACACCTCCCTCACCATCATTCTCGTCCTGCTGGTGATCTTCTTCTACGGCGCCACGGCCACGCGCGACTTTTCTCTCCTCATGGCCATCGGTGTCCTCGTTGGCACCTATTCCTCGATCTTCATTGCTTCTCCTCTTCTCGTGGTTTGGCAGAAATGGAGTAGTCGGGTAAAATAGCTGGATTTTCATGGGCATCATTTTCAGTTTGTATGCTGAATTAAAAATCGAGCAGAGAAGAATCCCTCTAATATGAAAATCTCTTACGATAAAAGTGTCGATGCGCTCAACTTCAGTTTGCGCGTCGGCGTGGTGGCCAAAACTCTGGAAATTGCGCCAGAGATGCTGTTGGATGTGGATAAGAATGGCCGCCCGCTCTATTTAGAAATACTTGGCGCCAGTGAAAAGATCGGCAAGAAAAATTTCAACAAAGTAATTGTCGGTAAAAGATCTTTCCCCGTCCCAATTCTTGTTGGGTAAAGTAACCTTATTTTAAGCCACTTTCTAATGTCAAGGGTAACCCTTGACATTACCTATTGACTTTTATATCTGATAGGTGTATAATAAGAGAGTAATTAGGTCGTGGTGGGTGTTCACCATTTTGACAACCGAATAAACACTTTTTGGCCAAACATGGCCAGAGGAGAATTCAAATGACGACATGTTATCGTCCCCTTGATCGAGGAATTATCACGATCACTCTGACTCAAAAACATGACCCAGTTGCCTTCTTCCAAGACCGTCCCGGACTCGAGATTGACGAAACAATGCGGCGTACAATCTCACTGGCTGATTCCTGTGAGGCTGGAACAATGCTAGATGTCGGTATCGTCGATGTGAAGGGTTCTGTCAATTCTGAATTTGAGAACGAACTACTACCGCGTCATCTTTTCACAGAAACGCATGTCTGTGCCGTTCTCGCTGAGATGCTCGTGAGACAATCAAAAGGGGAAGAAAGGGACTTGCTGACTGACCATTCCAATCTGTTCTATCTTCCCGACATCGGTATCACTGTAGTTTGGCGTGTTGATAAGTGGGTCATTCTCGTGAATTCACGCAAGCGTTCAGTGTTCCACTTTAATTCTCGAGTGTTCTATCCGTAAAACTCTGTCAAAGCGATGTCTTGACATGACGGAATAAACCGTCAAACCACTTTCCAGAAGTGGTGAACAAAATCTGGAAGCCCGCCCGGCGCGTAAGCGTTTAGGGCGGGTTTTTCTTTGCTGAAAAATCGATATGCTAAATAATTTCCGATCGTGCGCTATTTATCATATAGTATCTCATAAAAAATACGGTCGTTGGATTTATGGGATATACTTAAGTAATGAAAATAAATGTTAAAGCCAAGCCACGGGCGTATGAAGATCAGGTGGAAAAAATTGATGAGCAAAATTTTGTGGTCTCGGTCACTGAACCACCAGTGCAAGGTCGTGCTAATATAGCAATCCTTAAATTATTAGCCGATTATTTCCAAGTTGCTCAATCACAGGTTCGCCTCGTTTCCGGCTTCACTTCTCGCCAAAAAGTTTTTGAGATTAGAATTACTTAGCCAATTTGTTGTTGTCAAAAGATAATCAACCATGCTAATGTAGGGTTATGACCAAGAAAGAAATTGCCGATATTCTCAAACCTTACAACGAGGATATTAAACGCCATATGGTGGCACTGATGGAAGACGTGGTGAAATCTGATCTCCAAATAATCAAAACGGCTGTCGAGCCGCACGTCGCTCATCTCGAAGCCAACGCCGTGCGGTAAAACTAGCTCACAATTTTTACAGCCGGTCTTGGTGGTGGTAAATTGATACTTGGATAAACAAGGTCTTTTGCGAGGAGGTAATCTAGGGAATGGCAATGGTGGTTGTTTCTCGGACCAAGTATTTTGGTGGCCGGAGTGATTGTGTTGTTGTCAATCAGCGCGTGTGTTTGGCATTTGGTCAAGTTAAAACACGCGGGTCAGTTGTGGAAGAGTGAAGTTACTCCGACTATGATCGCCATCGTGTTTCTTTTGCTCTCGCCGTTGACAATAGTCATCACACTCGGTCTCCTCATCCACGGATTTATAACGATGTTCGATGAGTATGGCGAAAATTGTGGCTAAGAGGAAGTGAATGGGAAATTGGCTTCCAATTGGATCATTCTTAATCGGGGACGCGGTTACTCAACCAGAGTAACCGCTTTTTTGCCAAAAAGTATAGTCTCAAAGGTGCTGGGCGGGTACATGCGCTTGACGGCAAATGAGGGTCGAGTATACTACTATCTCTGGTCTTTGACATCGCAACAAAACAAGTAAGATCCACAAATTAAGTAATATATTTTCTTTTGCCCTGCGCCGTTTCAAATTAGAGTTTGATCTTGGCTCAGGATGAACGCTGGCGACGTGGATAAGGCATGCAAGTCGAGTGTCCGCCGCAAGGCGGAACACGGCGAACGAGGTAGTAAGACATAGGAACGTACCCCGGAGTCGGGCATAATCAACCGAAAGGTTGGCTAATTCCCGATGGTACCCGATCCGTAAGGATTTAGGGTTAAAGGCGCAAGTCGCTCTGGGATCGGCCTGTGGGCTATCAGCTAGTTGGTAGGGTAATGGCCTACCAAGGCGATGACGGCTAGGGGGGGTGAGAGCCTGTTCCCCACCGATGGTACTGCGACACGGACCATACACCTACGGGTGGCAGCAGCCGAGAATCTTCCGCAATGGGCGAAAGCCTGACGGAGCGACGTCGCGTGGTG
>DATDVJ010000037.1:0-41826 GCA_036517595.1 Minisyncoccota bacterium | reverse complement strand
TTGTTTGATGAGAAACTGAACTTTTGTTAGTATGGAGTGGTAGGGTTTAATGGAAAGATTCATACGAACGGTTGCCTCTTGGCAACCTTTTGTATTTTAACATAGAAACGATGGGAAGTGGGAGTTTCGTAATTCAAAGTACAAAAACATCTCTTCGTGCTATCGCATCATCGGTACTACAGTTAAAATCTTTAGGAAATACGCCATCAACACTCAACGGACATTGATTACTTAACTCCGAGTAATACCAGTCGGTATAAAACATACGATCTTCTCTGTAAAATGTTGGGATATTGCCGATTAAGATTGAGCCCAGCAAACCCTTTTTGTTTTGGTAAGAATCTAAAATGATACTTCTGATCTCACTGGGGCTGGTGTAATTTGCATGTTTAATATCTACTTTTGCGCCAAGATCTTTTTCAATATCTTTTGCTAATCTGTTAATTTCACTCGTGAGTTGTTGATAGGTTGTTTCATCGGCAAAAATTAAGACAGTGGATTTAACAACTGTCGCCGGAGTAATTACTGGTTGTGCTTGTTTCTGCAATATCGCCAATTGGGCTTGCAGTTGACCAATTAACACCATGAGCCGTTCAGCAGTAGGGGTTTGAGCATGGATAGTAATTGGTGTGGAATATAAAGGTAAACACCAACAAACTTAGGAGAAAAAAATTATTTATTTTCATATTATTTATTTTGAAAATTAATTTTTAATCCCGACTCGCACTGCCGGCTTCAAGATAAACGACGCGCGGTTCGACAACCCTATTTTACTCCTCCTCGCCTATTTATGCAAAGCCCTCACTTGGAAGTCGGACTTCCAAGTTACTAACGCGTGGTCCATTCGCGCCATGTTTTCTTATCAATTTTTGACTGGCGAATCATCGTTTCCAGTGTTCGGATCGCGAAACTTTTCGAAGTGTGAACATTTATTTCCACCACGGCGTTAGTCTCTCGATTAAGCCATGCCTCGTGCGAACCCTTGCGATATTCCAGAAATTCAAATCCGTGTTCCTTGAGGAAATCGGCAACATCTTGGTAACCCCAATTAGATAACCCCTTAGCCATCTCAAGCCATCTGGGCCGTTAAGGAACGATAATAAGGAGAGACAGTGAGACTATCGGTATTTATTAGTGATGGTCTTTCAATTTTTTTAGCGGTGGCAAAATACTTTAGCCAATATTCTTCAGGGGCGTATCGGTTTAATAATTCATCAGTCAGATTATTCCTAATGACAGTTTCTAAATGAAGCTCCGCCGCTTCCCTGACACTTTTCATAAGCTCGGTTGGATTATCGCCTTCCTCAACAATATCAAAAGTTAGACAAACACCAACGAAAGCGTTGCTTTCTTTGTAGACTAAACATTCTATTGTTCCTCGCTCCTTAGTATTTTTGGGTCTTTGAATATTCATCATAGAAATAGGGTACACCATGTGGCTGGCCATGGCAAATACATGTGCCCGTACAGTTATGAAATATCTTGCTCCCCAACTGCCGTCAAGGGGATAAAAGATTACTGCCCGCCGGATAGACCACCCGGCCAATGACCACCCCAACCACCACCACGATGACGACCACTCCAAATCGCTATTAATGAATAAGAATAGAAAAACTAGAAAAATATAAGGGAGAGACATTTTTTATTTTTAATTCCGACTCGCGCCGTGCGAGCCTCACCCGTGGGGCTAGGGACACAATGATTAGTTGGTCTTAATTAATGTACGACCGTTTGTTAATTAAGACCGTTTTTTTATTTTCTACCCAACCACTCTTGCCTTGAGATACCGGCTTGGCGAAGCAAGCGAATTAGTAAATCTACGCTGATGTCGCCATCGTGAGGATTAGGAACAGTTAGCACAACGGAACCGCGAATCATATAAGGATGCCGACCTTCTTGGAAAGGGCTAGCGAATCCGAGTCGGGTTAGTTTAGCAACAAACTTTTTCTGCGAGATCGGGGTCAGTTTAGGCATACGCCTTTGCTCTAGTCCTCGTCAGAAATTTCACTTTGGGAAGATTAAAATTTGGCACTGGTAAATTTTTTCGTAGACGAAAAACAAACCAGCCTTCGAGCGAAGAAATAAGATTGTTGCGGCACGCTTCGAGTGTTTGACCGACCGCCCAAACGCCACGAAGTTCTTTGATTTCGGCGTAAAAACGACTCTCCTCATCAATCATTTCATACCGCGCTTTTCCCAAATAAGACTCAAAATAATCTTGGATCATGAATTTATATTACACTATCCACTTATTTTGCGCAAAGAAAATTCAATACCCTCCCAAACTGCCGTCAAGGGGATAAAACATTTTTCAATCCCGACTCGCACTGCGGGCATCAAGATGGGCGACGCGGGGTTCGACATCGGTTTTGATGATTTGGAGATCAGATTTTACTACGACCATATCATCCTTCAATATTACGATGTCCCTTCTCATTTATGAGACCTCTAAGCATTTCAGTATGCAAATCTAATTTTTGATCTATTTTATCAACTTGGTCTCTAATCGCCGATAATTGCTCTCCAAAAACCTTATTTTGGGATCTAATATCCTCAAGCACGACGGGTATTGATCACGTCTATTTGATTTCTTAACCATATCCCTATTTTACCCCCCTTAATCTTCTTACGCAAAGTGTCCCCCGCCTAAAACGGGAGACACTTCCTGAAAGCTAACAGCTAGAACCTAAAAACTAATCCAGAATTACTGGTGATGATGGTTCTTCATGTCTTCGCGCAGGCGTTCGAGATAGCGAGATGCCGCTTCTTTGCCACCCAAGCCGAAGGCGAGGCCAAGAGCCAAAGTGAGCATATTAACGACACCACCCAAAAGCGAGACAACTAACGAATTCGTGGCCGCACTCAAGACCCCCAACTGATCAATCGCCGCAAAAATCGCGAAGACCCAAACTGCCCATTTGGTAATTGAGCCAAAAATATTCGAGGAAGTAATCCCTGCCGCTCGCACGGAACCGGTCACCACTCGCGTCAGAACATCAGCAATCGCCGCCGCGAGAATTAAGATCAAACTAGCGATAATCACCCGCGGAAGATAATTCAAGACTTGGGCCAAAAAATCATTAACTTGGCTCAAACCAAGAACATTGAAAGACGCGACAAGGAAAGCCACAATCACAAACCACTTGACCAGACCACCAATAAAAGCGCCGGAATCGAGTCGGAACCCAGCTTTACCAAGCACTTCTTCCGCCCCGACATTCTTCAGCGCTTTATCAACCTGAATTGATTTGATCAGACGGGAAACCCATTGTCCAAGAACAATTCCAACGACCCAACCGAGGACAAAAATAATTATCGCAACCAAAAGATTTGGAATGAAAGCGATCACTCCCCCCCAAAGATTTTGGAAAGAGTCAGTGAGAACATTATTCCAGGTGTTAAGTAACATAATTAGTGATAATAAATAATAAACACGACCTTAATTTTTAATACCTAATCACTGTAATCTTAGCACGATTTCTCATCAATTTGTAACCCATGTGGATAACCAAGAAAGATCAGATACCGAGTTTATTAATTATTTTCTCATGCGGGTAATCAAGCAGATCACGGATAAACTTATCATAAGCGCTCATGCGGTAGAGGAAGTCACTGGTCTCGAAAACAGCATAATTGAGTTCGCGGCCAATCTCGGCCTCCATCGCCTTGACCGCTCGCTCGATGGCATTGCGTTTGAGACGATCACCGACCAGTACAAGGTCAGCGCGACTATCATTATCTTGGATAAAAATACCAGCGATTAGAAGGAGTTTAACTTTGCCGGCTGAATTGAAACGATCAGTTAATTCCAACTTCCGCAACACTAATTCAGTTTTTAGCAATCCTCTCAAGTTCCCAAGATAGGGAAAAGCGGGATTCAATTGCCAGCCATCGATCGTCTTCTTTCCCTTCTCCACTCTCTTCTGCGGTTTAATAAAGCCAATGGCCTTGAGAGTCAGTAATTCATGCCGTGCCGAGCTGGGAACTAGCTTACAACGGTGAGCAACCTCCTTTCCCTCGATCACCAGATCAGGGTTTAAAACAAACAATTTCATCACTTTCACCTTATCCCCACTCCCAAATAATTTGGCCAAGATTTCCATATTAAAAATTAAAGTTCCTGATCATTTTAAGGAGTTGCTATCCCGTAAGACATCCCAGAAACAAACACAATCATAGCTACCACAATAAGGATAACGCTAACAACAATACCAGTAACAGCTAACCATTTGCCCTCAAGATTGTTCCTTTTTATTTTAATCAGAGCAATAATTCCTAAAACAATGGCGAGGATTGCAAACCCAAATGTAAGCAGTTCAATATTGATAAATCCATAACCAAAAGGCAAATTGAAGGTGCCGTAAACAATTACCATACCAAGTATTGAATAACTAGGTATAAATGTCAGCAAGAGTGACAAAATGAAACTCACAATTGCTAATCTACTTTTTCTCATAAAATTAATCTTACCAATAAATCACCCCACTAGCTAATGTCTAGTACGAAAACCAATTGGCTGGCGTTTTGGTTCCGGCGGGATCATTAATCTTCTAATCGCTTCGAAAACAACCTTAAATTTAGCATCGTATTTATTTTCTAATTCAGCCAATTTGCGAGCCAAATTAACATTTGTAGCGAGCAGACGACGTAACCGGACAAAAGCGCGAACGACTTGAATACTGGCATGTACGGCGATGGTCGTGTTTAGAACGCTAGCGAGCATAACAGCGCCGTGTTCAGTGAAAGCAAATGGTAAGGTACGCCGACCACCATGTCTTTCGCTTGAAGTCGCAAATTGCGACCTCAAGATGTCGGCTTCCCCTTTGGTCAACTGAAACATAAAATCAACAGGGAAACGAGCCCGATTACGCTTAACCTGCTCGTTTAAACGCTTGGTAGTGACTCCGTAAAGATTCGCTAAATCGGCATCAAGCATAATCTTTTGGCCCCGAAGCAAAAAGATTGCCTGATCAATATGATCGAGAGGAACGACCAAACGGCGCGGGATTTGTTGATCCATTATTACTTCAACTCCACTTTTCCCCCGGCTTCCTCGATTCTTTTCTTGAGCGTATCGGCCTCTTCTTTCTTCAAACCCTCTTTGAGCACCGACGGAGCGGCATCAACTAAGTCCTTTGCTTCTTTGAGTCCGAGACCAAGAACTTCTTTGACTACTTTGATCACCGCAATCTTCTGGGTGCCGGCATCCTTAAGCTCGGCAATGTAAGAGTCTTTCTCTTCAGCGGCGGGAGCAGCACCGGCGGTGGGAGCAGCGGCGACCGCTTGCGCCGAGACGCCGAACTTGGTCTCAAATACTTTCACCAATTCATTAAGATCGAGCACGCTCATTTTTTCTATCGCGTCGATAATCGTTTTGAACTTGGCTGGCACTTCAATAATTGTTTTTTGTGCTTCGTTTTCCATAACTTTTTTATCTTGTAATTTTACTAATCTGATCCAACGCGACAACTAAACGCTGGCGGGGTGAATTAAATAAATTCGCGAGTTGGGCGTAAAGTACTTCTCGTGACGGGATCGCGGCAATACTCATCATCGCTTCAGCTTCCGTGAAAGCGCTTTGGAAGACACCACCCAAAATCCGCAAACCATCTTTTATTGTTTTCTGGAATTCGTAAATTCCTTTGGCTGGAGCAATCGGATCACCTTGAGGGGCAGTAAGATAGGTCAAGGCCACCTCACCATCTAAGGCTGGCCAAGTTCCAGTGATCACTCGACCAGAAACTTCAAAGGCTAGCGGAATTAATTTCTTTTTCATGACAGTAATCCCCACTCCGCGAGCCCGCAACTGCCGGCGCAATTCAGTGGCTTGAGCCACCGCTAAACCATGAAAGTTAACAAAGACGATTGTTTCGGATGAAGCAACCTTTCCTCCCATCTCTTTGATAATCTCACCTTTCTTGTGTTTGCTAATTGGCATAATTTTAATTTAATGACAAAAAAATCGACCTGAACAGGACTTATGGTCGCCTGTTTTTTTCGGCTTCGAGTTCATGCTACCGGAACAGCCATTATTTGTCAAAAAAATTTATGAGATACACTCCGACCAACCCACTGGCGATAATGACCGCGAAGCCGGCGGCCATCTTCCAAAATGTTTTATCGAAGTAACGTCGCCACATACTGATATCACTTACTGAACCATTGCTTAATCCGGGTGAAAAAACCGGGGGACTTCGGCACTGGGATTGTGGCCATCGAAGCGAAAATAGGCGGCGAGGTAGTGGGCGGTGATTGTTTGACGATTGTGGTCACAGCCATTACCGGTTCGACTACTTCCATCCGCACGATCGATGGTTCAACCAAAGTTGAACGACGAGCGGCCTGCAATCTCGCCACTTCAATCGAGAGTTCCCGTAGTGAGAATAACAGGGCATTGAGTTCCTCTCGACTGGGCGCTGGAGTACTAGTCACCGCGACAGTATTATCGGGAAAAGTTAGAGTAAGCAATGGGTTGGTCGTCGGCAAGAAACCGAGGTAATTGACCGGTACGATTGTCTTCTTACTCGCCGCGACAATTGTATCGGTCGGGAAAGAAAAAATTGTTTGACCTTGGCTAATATACCAGCCGCCGAGATTAAGTTCTCGATCCGATTGGTTTACGACTTCCACTCGATCAGCCGACGGGGCACTAATCATTACTCGCGGTTCGACGATAACAACCGTTGTCCGGCTAACGGCCACTTCTCCGTTCTCGCCCCTCGCGTTGAGAACCACCACGTACTCGCCGGAGAAATCATAAACATGGCCAACTTCTTCCCCCACCGCGCTCCCGCCATCACCGAATGACCATTGATACCGCATATTTGGCACAATCATACCGGACGACTCGGCTCGGAAAATGATTGGGCTATGAATACTCCCGAGGCGCGGCCGTCCGGCCCCGACTTTAAATGGTTCGCTTGGCACCACTTGGCTTACGGGCGCAGGACTCGAGTGGGACGAGAGTGCACCGCCGCCGCTCGAACCGCTCGGGCCAGTGGCGGCCAGTGGTGGAGTCGGGATATCACCCCCATCATCACCGGGTGGTGGCCCAGCATCGCCAACAGTGATTGTCTGTGTCGCCAACCAAACAGTGCCAGCCGTTCGAGCCGTAACTGTCACCGTCAAGGTTGGCATCCCCGCGGTACTATCACGATAATAGAAATTACGGTTAGCCGAATTGCGACTCATGGTCGTTGAGACTGGCTCTCCGCTTACATTCACGAACTCCCCCGTCGGCGATGAGGAAACAAAACTAACGTCACCAGTCTCTTCCATCTTAGCCACAGCCCCAGAACTGTCTTGAGTCTGAACCGTAAGCACGTCGGAGATAGCCCCGGGGGCGACCACTCGCGGCTCAGTGGTAAACACAAGTTGACCGACCGCCGCCGCGACCGGAGTGTAAAATGCAAAACTCAAAATCAAAAACAGTAATACTAGATATAAAATTTTAAGTTTTGAGTTGTTGTTTTTCATTTTTCGTTTCAATCCTTAAACTTTTAATCAATAATTTTCTTGGGCTACAATCTTACCCTGTTGGTCGTAAAGGGTAATTGTCTCGCGATTCTCGGACCATAGCTCCCAAGTCCGACCAAGATACGCGCGCCACTCATCACCGTAAAAATCAGTGTCCTGCTCATGCCACTTGACACAAGAATTGTAATTAAAGTGCTCTTCCAGGAAAGAGCGACAGTAACTTGACAAGCCCGAAACCCGATCAATAAACTCGTAGCCGTCGGCGTTGCGCTCAACTTTAGGCGTGTGACAGGAAGATAAACGAGAGACAAATTTATAACAGTCGTTTTCTAAACCATCAACGCCGGGTTCCTTGATTGGCGCCGGGCAAGAGCTATAGAGCGCGGGGGTAAAACGATATTGAGGCAAAGCATCAAGATAACCACTGCATTTGTTGACCAAAAAGTTAGCGTTGATCACATAGGGATCAGAATTAGGCATCCGGCCAGTTGTCAAAACGAGACGCGCCTCGGGAGCCAAAATGATCGGCATGTTTGGTAGATTAGCTGAATCACCGATGAAGAGGCGGGTGCCATAGGGGATAATCACACCGTCCGGTTGACTCTTGCCGTTGGTAAGTGACCAACCTGTCACCGTGATTGGCGCAGAGTTATTGTAATTGGCTTCAAGGGTGATGTACTCCTGATTGGGTTGAATCTCATATTGCCCACTACCGCTATCGATCCTTACTTGGTCATACCACGGTGAACGGGCGACAAGCGGTGGTTCCGTTAAACTAGTGGCTCGATATTGATATGAAAACGGAGTGATAGGTACCGTCGGTGCTGGCAGAGGTGGGCGACTGGCGCCATAAATCTCGCCGGTACCGATCGGGGATGGTGGTTCAATAAACAACCCCTGCCAAGCTTCTGGACGCGACGGACCACCCGTCGCGTACCAAATAATTCCGAGGGTGGTCATAATTGCCACAAACCACAATAAGTCACTTCCCGCACTACCTGCGCTCATTAGCCGTCGTGACATAGAGTAATTCTATCAAATTTACTATTCAACTACAATCAATCACTTGGAAGCTTCGCTTCCAAGTCGAAAGAATCGAGGGGTGAAGATCGTTTTCTTTCAGCAATCAACTGAAAAGCTTCGCTACAAAACCGAGAATATTCTTCTGCCCCAGAGAATTGTTCAAGAATAATACTTTTTTCGCAAATTCCAGTGGCACTTCGCTCGTACTCATTCCAACTCGTTCGCGCTAGAGCGGATTGATAATTATTATTTCCTGCTCTCAACGTATGAGCTTTGTTGTTAAGATTGATATAAGCGCTCAAGTGAAGTAAGTCGTTATTATCCTGAATATGCCTCGCCTTAAATACACCCTGGAATAAAGCGCCTGTTCGTTTGTAACGATGATTGAAATACTTAGTGAAACCAGTCCCCACACGATGCATGAATTTCTCAATCCCTTTATCTGTTTCTTGCTGAAGAAGTAGATGATAATGGTTTGGATTTAAGGCATAACAAATAATCCGCACTAATTTTTTGGCACTTGGAAGCGAAGCTTCCAAGTGCCTTTCGGGAGGAGAAAAGGACAGCTCGTAGATACTACCAATCGGCTCGAGAGAATTAAAATCTTGGAAACTTTGGTAGAGTCGTTGCAAGTCATAGCTATCCGAGAAGATGGCGCGTTTGTCAACCCCTCGATTATAAATATGATAGAACTCCTGATTAACGAAGGCGATTTTCCGCATCAGTTTATTTTAACACTTGGAAGCTTCGCTTCCAAGTGGGGTGGTGAGAATGAGTGGAGATAGAGAGCACACAAAAACCCCCGTCCCGTTAGGGATTAGGGGGTTTTTGCTAGCTATCCGATCAGGTCAACCCTGACATCGGCACAAGTTAGCTATTAGTAACCAGAAGGTGTGTTGAGAGACGGCGTCTTGAAGCTATCCAAGTTCCAAGTCTGGGCAACCGTGTTGCCACCGACAGCCGCTTGAGCCGAAGTAATAACCATGAAGTACGGTCCAGTGATATTAGTTGTACCGTACAAGGCTTTATTTCTCAAGATACCCGTCAAAGTAACTGTGTAGGAACCACCATCACCCACCGTTGCCTCGGTTGGAGTAACATCAGTTAGATAACCAGTGACGTTATCTCCTTGAGACGTTGAGGTGGCATTGGCGGCCGAGTAAGTCGTCGCCGTTGACGAAGCAAATCTAATCACGAAATCAGATAGAACTGGTTTAGTGAGAGCTCCGCCGCTACCCGTGACCTTAAGTACCATGTGATACGTCGCCGTAGTAGTGGCTGGCGCAGAAGTGCCAAGAATTTCCAATGGATCAACTGACGCACTAACCATTGTCCACTGTGGAACCGCGGCCGCGAAGTATTGATCAGTACCAACGATTTCGCTTGACGGCGTGGTGCTAGCGGTAGAGCCGTCCGGCTTTTCCCACTGCACCGCATTGGTGTGGATTGAGGAACTAGCTTGCTGACCGCCAACCGTAGTTGGGAAATCAGCCGCAATCAAGAAAGTCTTAGTTGTATCCTGTGGCACCAAAATACTCATACTGGTAAAGGCGGCTTCTAGGTTATCTGTGGCACCAGCCGTAACACTATATAACGGACTAGCACAAGTTGTGTCACTGCCGTCACAGAGATAGTAAGTAGAAGGCACACCAGTGGAAGAAGTGGCATTTGTCCCAACATAGAGCTTAGTGATTTTAGCATCACCAGTCTCCGCTCTGGCGTCGAAGGCCTGCATAATCTTCTTCGTGATACCAGTGGTACTATTAATGCGAGTATTGCCAGCTTTAGGTGTCGCCGCACTATTGGTGGTAACTGTCAAAGTAGCATTACCAGCGGCCTTGAAGTCATGGGTGCGGGTATTGGCTGATCCAGACATATCAGCATAAGACTGAAGACCAACGCTGTCGGTCGCGCGAATATTCTGGGTGTTACCAGCATAACCCTGGACTGCCACGCGGCGAGGAACATCGGTTGTACCAATAGAACTAACACTAACGCTAAAAGTGATATTCTTCTTCATCCCTTTAGTCACTCTAGAACCGAGACCACTCAAAATAATGTGGTACCGGTCAGAAGAATCCTTAGAGAAACTAGAAGCAGAAACATCCCATGAGCCGAGCTGGGTACTGCCATCCCACGCCTTAATATTCTTGATGAAGGCACCAGGATTCTGAACTGAACCAGTTCCGAACGAAGTTGTCGAATCCCAGGTCGTAACTGCGAATTGCAAGTCGGCACGATCAACCGTCATATCAGAACTCACCGCCTCAACTTCAACACCATAGACTGGGACATCGGTTGTCCTACGAATGTTGGTGTCGGGTGTTGGAGTAGTTCCTAGTCGAGTCGTAATTGAACCTTCGGTGCCAGCTGTTGCACCACCTGTGCCTGTTGAACAAGATTGGCCAGTCGTCACACTAAACCCAGTCGCGGTCGTGCAACCAGCTGGAAGCGGAGCAACCGAACTAGAACAGGAAGCTCCGGTCAAAGGGCTGAACCCTGCCGTACTCGTGCAACCAGCGGGTAAGAGCGCCAAGCCGGTACTGCAGAGAGCACCAGTCATAGAGTTATACATCTCGCCGCCACTGCAAGGACCACTCGACACCGGGGGAACATAAGGAGGATAGCCCGTGCTACCGGGACCACTGCTCGGCATCGCGTTCATCGCCGCGCGGCTCATTGGACCGAAGAAACCTGTGGCGGGAAGACCGGCCTCCTTTTGCCAAGCAATCACCGCGGCCTTAGTCTGGGCACCGAAGTAACCAGTGGCGCCAGCAGGAATACTTTGACCATTGCTAATAAGGGCATTCTGGAGCGCCGTAACATCAGCGCCCGTGCTACCTATGGTCAAGTCTGTAGTGAAGACATAACCAGAGGTTGCCGGTGGCGTCATGCCACCCGAGAGCGCGGAGATCTGGGCCATCAGGACCTGGATCTGCGCGTTGAGATCAGAAAGTGTGTCAGCTTTAACTGGAGTGAAAGACACCCCAACCAGAAGCGCCACCATCGCGACCCCGAGAAAAAATTTCTTAGTACTCATAATGGATCGATTTTAATAATAATTAACTATTAACTAATAATTACTTTACTAATTTCTAAATCCCCCGCCGATCCGATCCGCCGACTGGCAGACGGAAGAGCAAGGGCTTTAGCAAAATGGAATGGAAGGACAAGCAGACGAACTGAAAAAAAATAACTTGGCGTTCTGTATGTTCGGGAAGTGATTGAAAACTAACCGAATATTACTTTGTCAAAGTGCACACTTAAGTATAATACACCGGAACCAGTCTGCCAAACACAGTGTGGATAACCGTAATAACCAGAGCGTAGACCTAAGGGTAGCGCAGGCGGGGTTAGGTGTCAACACCGCCGACACTCGATGTTGAGGTTCCTTCAACATCGCGTGTCTAATTCGAGCTATATCGACTCCAACGACGTTCGCCAGTTTTCTTCAATTTCCCCATTCGGACCAATTCAGATAATTCTCGTTGGACAGTTTTACTGCTAACTTCGGTGATGGATTTAGCAATTTCTTTGATTGATGACCAATCGTGTTGCTTGATGAAATCAACGATTTTCTCCCGGCGGGGGCTGCTGGACGCCACGCTTCCAATTGGAAGCGTGGCGTCTTTACGCTGATTTTGACCTAGTTTGGCGGTTTTATTTGGCGAAGTTAAGCTTCCAATTGGAAGCTTAACTTCTTTCCTGGCGCCGGCGAGAGAAGCTTGGCTTCCAATTGGAAGCCAAGCTTCTTTATACCAATCACCATTGATATAATTCTCAGATTCCGTTTGCAAATCAACATATCCCTGACGAAGAATGGAGAAATTCATCGCTGACGCTCGCCGATCAAGGACAGCGATATCAATCAGAGAAATAATCTCGGCTATATCGGACAAAATTGTTTCAATCGGCCAAACACTCGGTGTTGGAGCATCTTTAACACCGAGTGTTAAGTTAACCTTCAGATCGAGAGATTTATGTCTTAACTTCCATTTAATTTGGTCTAGATCATCAAGAAAATTAGTGACTAGATACATCGCCGCTACGAGTTTATTGGCTCTGTCTTTTATGCTGTCCTTTATGTCCAATACAGAATTTGTGTCCTTTTGCTGTTTTGTCTCAAACATGTCCTATATTATATATAGGACAGAGTGAATGTCTAGGCATCACAACACCCGATGTTAAGGGAGCCCCAACATCGGGTGTTTTATTTATGCTACAATTCATAAATGAAAAAAACAGCCGAGCCGAAAAAAAAACGACTTGATCTCAAGGACGAAACTAAACAGGGTGTTTTAGGAATTGTCCTATTAGTTCTAGCGTTGTTTCTCCTGCTATCGAGTGCTGGAGTCGCCGGTGCGGCCGGAAGAATTGTTTATCGCGTCGGGGTGTCAGTATTCGGCTATGGCTACTTCCTCTTCCCCCTCTGTTTAATTCTTCTGGGAATCTCCTTCCTTAGACCAGTTCGGCCGAATATCATCGGTGGTCGCCTCTTCGGTGGTCTAATTCTTTTCATCAGCTCGCTTGGCCTAATCAGCATCCTCTTCGATGATTTGGGTAACCAAGCCGGTGGGAGTATTGGTTGGCTTATCTCTCTCCCGCTCATTAAATTTTTTGACGTCTACGCTAGCGTGATTTTCTTGGCGGCAGTGATGGTAATTGCGGCTCTTATCATTTTCGATACCACCTTCACTTTGAAGTGGACACTCTTCGGTCGACCAATCAACAAGTGGTGGCGGTGGCGGAAAAAAGAAAACCTCCCCACAATTATCGGCGAGGCATCATTGCCAATTAAAACACTTAGAATTAAGAGTGCCCAAGAAGAATTGGACGCCACGCTTCCAATTGGAAGCGTGGCGTCCAACGACGACGAAGAAGCGGTCGGAGCGGGCTTCGGTGCGCTGATCGGCAAAATCGCCAGACGACAGACTAATGTCTTTGAGGCCCCGCCGGTCTCTCTCTTGGAACGAGATGCGGGCAAACCCGGGGCTGGCGATATTAAGGCCAACACGACCATCATCAAACGCACGCTTCAAAACTTTAGTATCATTGTCGAGATGGATGAAGTTTCGATCGGCCCCTCCATCACCCGCTACGCGCTCAAACCGGCCGAAGGCGTCAAGCTCTCGCGCATCGTCGCTCTCCAAAATGATTTGGCTCTGGCGCTGGCCGCCCACCCCTTGCGGATCGAAGCGCCAATCCCCGGCCGATCACTCGTCGGGATCGAGATCCCCAACAGCACTAAGTCAATGGTCGGCTTGGCTTCCCTACTTACAGCTACCCAATTTACCGAATCACCTCATTCACTTCTCGTCTCTTTAGGTCGGGGGATCTCGGGACCAGCACACTTCGGCAATCTTGCCAAAGCGCCGCACTTCCTGATCGCCGGCGCCACCGGCTCCGGGAAATCAGTCGTCATCCATACCTTCATTGTCTCCCTTCTCTATCGCAATTCTCCGGAGACTCTCCGTTTCATTATGATTGATCCGAAACGAGTCGAACTGACAATCTACAACAAAACTCCCCATCTCCTCACGCCAGTGATCACCGATCCAAAGAAAGCAATTCTCACTCTTAGGTGGGCAATCAAAGAAATGGAACGTCGGTACACCGTGCTCGAAAAACACGCCGTGCGCGACATCCAAACGTATCACCTAGAAATGCAGAGTGAAAAACGCAAAACGCAAGCCAATGAGGCGCTGGAGAGTCTACCCTACATTGTAATCATCATTGATGAACTCGCCGACATCATGGCCACTTACCCCCGCGAACTCGAAGCGGCTATCGTTCGCCTGGCGCAAATGTCACGCGCCGTCGGCATCCACCTCATTCTCTCCACTCAACGACCATCAGTTGAAGTTATCACCGGTCTCATTAAAGCTAATATCCCCTCGCGCATTGCTCTCCAAGTGGCTTCTCACATTGACTCGCGCACTATTCTTGATATGGCCGGCGCGGAAAAACTCCTAGGGGCTGGCGACATGCTCTATTTGGCTGGCGACATGTCGAAACCGCTTCGCCTCCAATCGGCCTTCATTTCGGAACGCGAGGTCAAAGAGGTGGTGAAATGGCTCATCACTCATTACGGCGATGAACTAACCGATGAGATCATCATGGGCGAGGGCGGAATAACAATTGATGATAATGACGAAGGTGATAATACCGATGATCCACTCTACGAGGAAGCGCGAGAATTGGTGATGGAGAGCGGTAAGGCTTCGGCCTCCTTCCTTCAACGGCGGCTCAAGGTTGGTTACGCTCGCGCCGCGCGGTTGCTCGATATGCTTGAGGAGAGGAAGATGATCGGCCCGGGTGACGGCGCGAAGGCGCGCGAAGTTTATGAACGCAGAAGTATTATTACAGCAAATAATGGTCATGATGAATTTAACTCCAGCGCGAACTAAAATTAAATACCTTTTCGCGACGACCCTTCTTCTCGCCGTCCTTACTTATGGTACTTATCAAATGCGCGGTCTAATCAACGGCCCGCAAATCATCATTGATTCACCGAGGAATGGCGCGAGTATTGATTCAGCTCTCGTCACGGTGCGCGGACGGGTGACCCAAGTTGACAAACTTTTCTTAAACGGCGAGAGACTTACCCCCGATCACACAGGCCGCTTCGAAAGTCAATTGCTACTGGCACAGGGTTATAATATAATCCGGCTCGCCGGTGCCGATCGTTTCGGACGGCAAATTGAAGAGAAACTTGAATTAGTCCTTAAATTAAATTTATGATCAAAAAAACCAAGGGCGAGCTAAAAGAAGTAAATGATAGTTTGGAAAACACGATTAAAAATATCCAGGGAAAATTTGGCGACGGGGCCATTATGAAGCTCGGCGATCAGCCGAAGGTCGGTGTCGGCGCGATCTCGACCGGCTCCATCGGTCTCGATGTCGCTCTAGGTATCGGTGGTGTCCCCCGCGGTCGGGTGATTGAAATTTACGGACCAGAATCGTCGGGAAAAACAACCCTGGCTCTTCATGTCGTTGCCGAGGCCCAGCGAGCTGGCGGGATTTGTGCTTTCATTGATGCCGAACACGCTCTCGACCCCGACTACTCGCGGAAAATTGGCGTCAAGATTGATGATCTCTTTATTTCCCAACCCGACTACGGTGAACAAGCGCTCGAAATTGCCGAAAGCTTAATTCGTTCCGGCAAAATTGATGTGATCGTCATTGATTCAGTGGCCGCCTTGACACCGAAAGATGAGATCGAGGGTGATGTTGGCGCCTACCATGTTGGCAAGCAAGCGCGTCTAATGTCGCAAGCGCTACGGAAGATGACCGCGATCGTGGCGCGATCAAAAACCGTCGTCATTTTCATCAACCAAATTCGGATGCAAATCGGCGTGATGTTTGGCAATCCCGAGACAACCCCCGGGGGGAAAGCGCTTAAATTCTATTCTTCGGTGCGACTCGACATCCGGCGCATTGCTCAAATCAAGAAAGGTGAAGAAGTCGTTGGCGGTCGAGTGCGCGTCAAAGTCGTGAAGAATAAAGTGGCGGCGCCATTCAAAACAGCCGAGTTCGATATTCTTTATAATGAAGGTATCTCGCCCGAAGGCGAACTGCTCGCTCTCGCCGAGAAACATGGCGTGGTCGAAAAAAATGGTTCGAGTTACAGCTATCAAGCAATCGGTTCAGACGGAAAGAAGGCGGGGGAAGAAGTGAAACTCGGACGCGGCTACGACGCCGCACGCACATACCTGCGAGACAATCCCGCCACTCATCGAGAAATCTTGAAACTAGTGCGAGCCAAAATTGCCGAACCAGTCTAATTTGTTTTAATTATCTAAAAACCAATGCTTGATTACAACGACATCAAACCGAAAAAATTTATCGTCCTCGATGGCGAACCATTCGAGGTGATGGAGTCCCATGTCTTCCGGAAACAGCAACGAAAGCCAGTTAACGCCACGAAACTGAAGAACTTAATCACCGGTGGCGTCCGCGAACACTCGTTCGCGGTGAGCGATAAAGTTGATGAAGCTGAGATCGAAAAGCGAGAAGTAATTTATCTTTATAATAATAAAAATGAGTATTGGTTTTGCGAAGTGAATGATAAATCCAAGCGGTTCAAATTGGAACCGGAGAAAGTGGCGGCTAAAATAATTTATGTTAAACCGAATTCAAATATTAAACTTCTAACCTTCAATGAGCGCCTACTGGGAATCGAAATCCCGATCAAAATTGATCTCCGGGTTAAAGAAGCGGCACCAGCGGTTCGTGGCAACACTGTCTCAGGTGGCGTGAAGCAAGTTGTTCTCGAGACTGGTCTCACTGTCAATGTCCCAATGTTTATCAACGAAGGTGATGTTATCCGAATCAACACCGAAACTGGTGAATATGTGGAGCGAAAATAATAATCAGAGTTATCCCCCAATCTATTTGACTCCATCTCAATTTAACCTATAATGGAAACATTATGGGCTTCGGCCTCCGAGATTCCCCGCTTTACAGCGGGGTTTCGTTGTTTAAAGTTCCCGCTTAATCATCTTCGTAACCTTCTCTAATACCATCTCAAAATCTTTTAAACTGATAACACCAATCTTTCTCAAAAGTCTTTTGGAACTAATCGAGCGAATATGCGACAAGCAAACATTGTAGCTTTTACCATCCTCGCCAGAGATTGAAAAATAATACTTGTTATTTTTTGCTCGATCTGTCATCGGCATTACTAGAGCCATGTCTTTATTAAATTTCTGAATAATAGCCACTGGTCTTAGAAAAAGTTCGTGCTTGCCATCAATTTCAACACCAACATTGACACCCAGCGAGCACCACCAAACCTCTCGTTCATAGAAAATCACTGCCTTCTCCTCACGGTGAGTTTCTTTCTTCTTCTCATTCCACTTATCAAAATCTTTCAGCAACATCATCAAAAGTCCAGTTAAAAACGCCTCTAGGCATTGGCTAGCAACTGTGTTCCAAAACTAACTTCTTGATAAGGTGAGGGGATGGGTTTGTTATTATTTAGTTTAAACCAAAGATCTTCGTATTCCGAATCCGTAATTTGATTTAAAATATGTGGTCGAGCTTTTATTTTTCTGGCCGAGTTGATGTAGCCAGTA
The DNA here is from genome assembly GCA_036517595.1 of Minisyncoccota bacterium. GTDB lineage: Bacteria > Patescibacteriota > Minisyncoccia > Phycocordibacterales > JACOZG01 > JAGVGK01. The sequence continues at coordinate 24,250 of DATDVJ010000037.1, read as the reverse complement.
ATAGCACCAAACAGATTATTTACAGCCTCCTCTCGAGATTCACCCTCGACAACAATATTAAACTCGAGTCCGGCACCAAACCAAACATCGTCTTCTTTGAAGATGATGAAGCGAACTTTTCCTTTTTGTAAAGTGTTTGGGTATTTCATAATAACCATTTTACCATGCATGCTAAACGAAATCTACCGCGCGATGAAAGGCAGGAGCGCCAAGAAGCGGGCGTGCTTGACGGCGAGTGAGAGTTTGCGCTGATGGGTGGCGCAAACGCCCGTGCGCCGGCGACTGCTAATTCGCGCATGGGGATCCAAAAAACGCTTGAGCGTTTCCACATCTTTATAGTCAATATGTCTGACATTGTTATTGCAAAAGTGACAGTATTTCATAGTTTGGAAATTAGAAGTTAAAAAGGAATGTCAGCGGGATTAATATTTTCATCCGGATACTGGATAGTTTTAATTGGCTCTGCCGGATGAGACCCCGCGCCGCCGGTATCCACTCCCTCGGGAGCACCGCCAGAGGCAGCTGGCGGATAACCTCCGCTACCCGCTTTCGGCCCAAACTGAACACGATCAGCTACAATTTCCGAACGATACTTCTTGGTCCCATCGGGCGCATCCCAACTCCGGTTCTGAATCCGACCCTCGACGAGCGCCGATTGACCCTTCTTCAAATATTGTGCTACGAGCTCGGCCTGCTGAGCGAAAACGACAATATTGTGGTACTGCGTATCCTCTTGTTTAGCCCCATTCTTATCCTTCCAGAACCGATTGGTAGCGAGAGAAAAAGAGGTCACCTTCACTCCCGATGGCAGAGACCGCAATTCCGGATCGCGAGTAAGATTGCCAATAATAATTGCTTTATTAAGATACATATTTGAGTAACCCTTCGATCTCCTCGTCCATGTCGGCATCACTCATTGTTCTCATGAGCGGTAACGGTTCCTCAACCTTTTTCGACGATTCGATCGACGAGGGAACTGGCTCCGGCAATCGATGATGTGATTCCTCTGTTTGGATCACTGGGAGTTCGGTGAGCAGATGACGAAGCAGGATTGGAGAAAATCGGAAGACCTGATCGAGCTCGATGACCTTCTCCGGCGAGATCCTGAAGCGGCAAAAAACAAAGTGGGCTTCTTTGAAACGAACATTTTTATTATCAATCGTTTTCCTGATCGGATACGCGAGGGTAGTAGATCGGGGTTCCTCACTGTGGGTAATCTGCCCACCAGCCGAGACAATGGTGCCACGAATTAAGGTCTCGATGGTACTGGCAAGAGATTCCACGGCAATAATTGGCACCAGAAGACAGCCGAGCTCATAGAGCCGCGATTCGCGATCATCGCTATTCTCAATGGTCTCGACGATTGGTGATTCTTCGATTACCTCGTTTTTCATCTCGCCTGTCATTCTTGGCATGCTAACAAAAGTCGGGCGAAAAAGCAAACAAGTGTTGGGCATTGGAGCTGGTGGCTTGAATAATTTCATCAATCGAGAGCCCCCGAATCGCTGCGACGCGTTCGGCAACCAGCGGCAAATATGATGGCTCATTACGCCTCCCCCGATAAGGCACTGGAGCGACGAAAGGGCAATCCGTCTCGATCATAATCCGATCAAGCGGTATATTTTTTATCACTTCGTCATAATCGCGAATAAATGTAATAACTCCCGTGAAAGAAAGATAGCAACCAAGATCAAGAAATTTTTGAGCCATCGACCAGTCACTGGCGAAGAAATGGATGTTACCAAGTAAGCTTTTGGCTTCATTAGCTTGTAGCTTTTTAGCCAGAATTTCCAAAAGATCTTCGTAAGCATTCCGGCAATGAATCATTAACGGTTTATTTACTTTCTGCGCTAAAACGATTTGCCGTTCAAAAATTTCTTTTTGCTTTTTTCTTTCTTCGCTATCCTTAACATGAAAATAATCAAGGCCACATTCACCGATACCCACTACCAGAGAATGTTTAGCTAATTCCCCTAATTCAATAAATGTCTTATCAAATTTATCCGTCTCGGGCGGATCCGTCGGATGAATGCCAACTATTGCCCGCATCATATCAGAATACTTCTCGGCCAACTCAATTGCCCGGCGTGAAATCTCAAGATCCGTTCCCACATTAATCACCCCAATCCCCATCACCCTCGCCCGCCCGATCACCACCTCCCGATCTTCATCAAATTGCGGGAATTGCAAATGAGCGTGGATGTCGATTAGATTCATCTCTTAGAGCTTACTACATCGCCGCTGCTTCGACTACCAAAAGATTAGATGACTTAGACGACCGCATAAGTTGTCTAATAAAAGCTAGCTAGAGACCGAACTCTCGACGAAGCCATTGGTCATTTTCAATTTGATCAGCGATAATGTAAAGAACTTCTTTTCCTAGGTGAAAAAATGATTTCAATAGGGTTATAACCTCTCGACATTCATAAGGATAAGCCCAAACACTGTTTTGAAGCCTGATGAAACCAAGGTGTTCAAGCCAAGTTCTTAGTTGGTTTCTCGTTCCACGCTTCCATTCCTTGATATCGAAAATAATCAAGTGATATTTGCCGTCCCAATGTTTTGGTTTTTTTATCACCAACTTACTTAATTCATACTTTTGCAACTCGATCTGACCCCTTTCCGTCAGTCGGACACAATTGATTCCCTGGTTATTTCTTTCCAATTTAACTAGACCTCGATCAAGTAGTTTCTGTAATGTTTTCTGAATATGGTATCTCGGGTTATATTTTCGTTTGCCGACGCCAAAAAGAGTTAGGGCTTGCAAGGCATTGGGCACAACAGCCATCATCGTTAGCAAACCAGCAACGCCAATCGTACCGAGAATAACTCTTTTGATACTGGTCCTTGATTCTTCGTCTGCCAGCAATTTCTCTATTTTATTTTTAGACATTATGGACGACCGCATAAGTTATTTAAGTTTTTACTTGGTTTAATGACCGAAGGGGGAAGCTCCTGAGTTCAACATAGAAGTGCACCGCCGGTACATTATAAGTAACTTTGAATTACGAACCTTGTTAGACAATAATTAAGTGTTACCGAAATCAGTCTTTAGATTATATCACTTTTAGTAAATTTTGCCCCCCGAAAGAGTTCTCTTCTCGCCGGCAAAATTTCATCGTGCAAAGTTTTTGGATTAAGCGTCTCGTGGAAGTTTTTCAGCTTCGCCTTGACTCCAGCGGGTATCTTGGCGTGCTCCATCAATCGCTGATACGGTGTCTTCGGCACATCGTACTTTCTCGATGAATGGTTGATGTTGTAGCGAATCTTTTTCACGCACTTCATCGACGGCAAGAAGTGATTGATGTACACCTCGAGTGGTCGACACACGGCTCGGAGTTTCTCCAATCTCTCGTCGGTCTCGATGTGGATGTACCCGGCAAACTTCAGGAAGTTTGCCGGTGATTTCATCATTGAACGACCAGTCATTATCTCTCTGCAAGACGTTCACCTATTCGCCGATGATGGCGTGTAATCTCTCGGCGCACAATTCGTGAGCAATGTTCCAAACGTTGCGTAGCGCTTCGGTCACATCGGCGGTGTAGTAAACTTTTCGACCGCGTTCGTCATTCCAATTCCAGCCGACCCGCCTCAACTGGAGTACTCGTAACCAACGAACAATCGCCTTACGATGCATTCGCACGGTGGCTTCTAACCGATCCAAAATCTTACCTTTCTCAATTTTTCCAGCTCTAAGATATTCACTCAGAGTCTCCTTGATTACCTCGTGTTTTGTCATCGTAGTCATAGCTGACTACGGTAACCTATTTATTGTCTAACCGTGGAACGCTTGGTAACAGTTTCAACTAGCTAAGGGGCGACATGGCGGAAAAACTCCGCTTGAGATATTATTCGAACGTACTGGTTCTTATTGAATGTAGCCTAAAACGGAAGGGTTACCCTTGACATTGAATTAACCGAGAGAAACTAGAGGGCCGGACAAGCGGGAAGTGTTTTCCCATTATTAGCGTTCACGTAATCAATAAGGGCTAGGCGATCGGCGTTATTAACCACTCCATTGCGATCAAAATCGGCAACATACGACGGAGCAGTCCTAACACCATTGATAATATCAATCATCTCAAGAATATCAGCTGGGGTCACCACTCCGCTCTGGTCAATATCGCCAGGAAGAATTCCTCCAATACAGATCGAGGAACCGGATGGTTTGTGAGTAAGCAAAATTCTCTCACTACTAGAGACTGATTGAGAAACAACGTTGACTTGATTAACTCGCAGACCAAGATTAGGATTATCACTAAAACCTAAATTGACTACTTCTCTACTACTGCCATCACTAATCTTGATCGAAAAATCGGTTGGCTTCAGATTTCCCATCGATACATTCCCAGACATCGTCAAAATAGCGCCAAGATTGTAAGTGTAGGATGATCCGTCTGAATTGACTGGTCGTCTCGCATCAATTGCTCCAGTCAGCGGATTGCTGGAGATGATGGAAGGTGTAATCGTGGCAGGGACAGCACACGGCTCGCCAGTGAGATAATTATACATCGCGCCGTTTTCACACCCATTACCTCCACCCCCCACCACCACGGACAAACTCGCGCTGTTTGATTGACCGGCGTTATCCGTCACTCTGAATTTCGGATAATAGGTGCCGGTGACCGCGTAAGAGTGAGTAAAAGTGGCGGTTTGACTCGATAATAAAACTGGCGACACAGCACCAACAGCGCTGTCTCCAAAAAACTCACCCCAATTTACATAATAAGACAGCAGGCCGTTTTCCGGATCACTCGCCTTCACCACCCAAGTGCCGGTTTCGCCGATTTTGAGCGAGGTCGGACCGGAGACACCGGAAATTGAAGGTGGAAAATTAGCTGGGACCGGCTGCGTATCGGGATCACGAATCCAGAAGAAGGAGTCACTGCGGTCACACACTCGTCCGCCAAAATTACTAGGAGCACAAATATCGATGTAATAACTCTGACTCGGCACGACACTCCCCCCGGTAACGAGATTCTTTGCCTTACCCACTTCCCAATCATAATAACTTGTCCCGGCGATACCGGTAGTGATAACGAGTTGTGGGTTGGTAGAACTCCAATTCACTGGAGTGAGATAAATAGCGAATTGCTGACCAACAAACATATCTGTCTTCCAACTCCAACCGATTCGTTGCGTCGTCCCCTTTTGCCAGTTTTCACCGCCATTGGGAGAAACTACCGTTAGTCCACTCGTGGGCGTTGGTGTCGGATACGGAATCGGAGTTCCATAATTTGCACTTACTTTGTTATTCGTCTCATTAATTTCTGCATAAACTCCATATGGATCCACCGAGACGACACCATGGTAACTACCACCAAAGGATAGACCCCAAGTAGCGTAATACCATTGATGGGTCTGGCAAGCACCGGGGGTCAAAACGCCTGCTAAATCAAAGTTACGCGTTACATCGTTAATCCAAATTTCCAACGGAAAATTATTTAATTGCACCGAGCCACTATTACAGAAAAGGGCCTTGGGACCATCGGCGTTTAACTCAAAATTAGCGACAGAGAGATCGGCCCCGATATATGTCTTTGGCGGCATTGGGATCGGCGTTGGAGACGGCACCGGTTGCGTCGTGTTGCACCCATACAAACTATTCATCTTCCGGCGCGAGGCGGGGCCGAAATAACCCGTCGGGGCATCGAGACCACTTGAGGTTAAGATTTCTTCTTTATACTTCAACTGAAATTGCGAAACCGCGGCGGCCGTAACTTCACTGTAAACGCCGTCAAACATCTCAGTTTTGAAACCTTGAAACGACAGGGCTTGTTGGAGATTTTTCACCTCCTCCCCCTTCGCCCCCACCCCCAAATTCTGATTGAAGGTGTGGCACCAGGTCGTACCAGTGCCCGACTGATTTTGAAGCATTTTGATCTGCTCCGTTAGGTAAGCAATTTGTCTCTGTAATTCTTCAACTGTCTGCGCCCTGGTCGTGAGCGGCGCAATGACGAAAGCGAGCACCATCAAACCAACCGCGAGAAATTTGACTATTTTCATAGTTAACGATAATAAATTAAGGTAAATAATGGCTAGAAGCTAGAAGCTAGAAGCTAGAAGCTACCTAGATCCTACCACAAGCAAACGAAATAAACAAGGTTATCCACCTTGCTTCCTCCATTACTTCCACCGATTAAGAATGTTATCGAGGATTTGGAAGATGTTGGCCAATTGATTAACCTTCGCTTGCTTGGTTTCAATCGGCTTAATTATATTGAATGGCCGATCACTTGCGCCAAGAACCGTTCCGGTGCCATCTTCGATAATCAAACGATAATTTTGCCCCACTGGAAGATCGGTCGGCACCGTCCAGAGGTAGACGCCGTGCTCGGCCGCTTGACTCGGCACCGTGGCAATGAGAAAAATATTCTTATCATTCTCACCGCTCACCAATGATAAGGTCACACCACTGGCCACCCCCGACCACTGAAATGGATAAATATTCCTCTGCTCGAGCGACTCCCCGCCGTTTGGGAAGTTAATATTGAGATTGGCGCTCTCGGCCTTAGCCAAGAAGGGCACCAGACTCAAAGATAAGATCGTTCCCAACGCGATTAAACGAATAGTGATTTGAGTAATCATAGTGATAATTGATATTTAATTTAATCTGCTAAAGTAGCCATGTTCTTAGCCATTAATCCTGACTACCTGCGTAGTGTAGCATGAGAACAAAATTAAATCAAGGGCAAGATGACATTGGTTTGGCTTTTGGATACAACGTGATGTTATAAACCGATGAATTATCGCCAGGATCATCCATGCCAATATTCCCCTCTATCCCACAAGTTGTGTCTCGATGATAAACTTGGCCAGATTCGCTTTTGTTTATCGATAATGTCGTGGCACAATCGGTAGACGAACAAATCACCGGGCAGGAAGGATACTGCCCCACAAAATGTTCCGCATCGTAGGCATAATAATAATTTGTGTCATCAATGTCATCTCGCGGATCTTCCGGCACTCGCCCGCCTCCCATATAAGGTTGTAGTAGCAAAACGATATCGGTACCATTTCCAGCACTGTCATAACGAATTTTACGCCAACCAGAATTAATCCCCTCATCACAACCAGGATAATGCCCTTTATCATCAAAGAATAACTCCAAGGCCAATCGAATCTGGTGCAAATCCGAAAGGCGCACAGCATCGCGAGCCCTCGCCCGCGCTTGAGTAAAGCTCGCCAACACAATGCTCGAGAGGAGTGAGATAATCGCGATGACGACGAGGAGCTCGATGAGGGTGAAACCGGAAATAGCTTTTAGGGAAAAGGTTTTAGCTTTTAGAAAATACATGGCTCAATCATACCGTAATTCAGCTGGGCGCGCTTGGACTCGAACCAAGAACCGCCGAGGTATAAGCTCGGTGCTCTAACCGATTGAGCTACGCGCCCGAGATGACTGGCGGTGGGACAACTTTATCCTCTCTCGCCTTCGGCTTGATACCGTGGAGAATGAGAAGCTTCTCGAAATCCGCGCGCTCGAGCGTCTCCACTTTAATCAGCTCGGCCGAGAGACCATCGAGGGCGGCGCGATGTTCGGTGAGCGCTACCCGCGCTCGCTCGAGCGCGGCGCGCATAATCTCCGACACTTCCCGATCAATCGCCGCCGAGACTTCTTCCGATGAATACTTCTCCGAGACCGTGCCGTAACCGCTCCAGAGCCGCTGGGTGGCGCCGTCGAACGCGATCGGACCTAACTTATCACTCATCCCGTACTTCGTCACCATGTTGCGGGCAACGGCCGTCGCGACACCAATATCGTTGGAGGCGCCAGTGGTGATATCACCAAAGATCAGCATCTCGGCGGCGTAACCGCCAAGCGAGACAGCAATGTCATCGAGGAATTCCTTGCGCGACTCCAATTTCCGATCTTCGAGGGGGAGTTTGAGCGTATAACCAGCGGCGTGACCACGCGAGATAATCGAGACCTTGTGCACTGGATCGGCATGGGGTAAAACTGAGGCAATCAGCGCGTGACCAATCTCGTGATAAGCCGTGATTCGTTTCTCTTTATCGGAGAGAATGTGGCTGCGGCGCTCGGGGCCAAGCATCACTTTCTCGACCGAACGAATGAGATCGTATTGGCTCACGCGCTTCCGATTCTCCCGCGCGGCGAGAATCGCCCCCTCATTCATAATGTTGGCGAGATCGGCGCCGGAGAAACCGGGGGTGCGCTCGGCAATTGTGCGCAAATTAACATCTTCAGCAAAGGGTTTCTCTCGGGCATAGATCTGAAGAATCTCCTCGCGATCACGAAGATCGGGCTTATCGAGCACTATTCGCCGATCGAAGCGCCCGGGTCGGAGCAAGGCTGGATCGAGCACATCCGGCCGATTCGTCGCCGCCATCACGATCAATTTCTCAGTCGGTTCGAAGCCATCCATCTCGACAAGAATTTGGTTGAGGGTTTGCTCACGTTCATCATTACCGCCACCAAGACCCGAACCACGATGGCGGCCAATAGCGTCAATCTCATCAATAAAGACAATGGCCGGCGCCGCCTTTTTGGCTAATTTGAAAAGATCGCGCACGCGCGACGCGCCAACACCGACAAACATCTCCACGAACTCCGACCCCGAAAGATGGAAGAAGGGCACCGCCGCTTCACCAGCCACTGCGCGGGCGAGCAAAGTCTTCCCCGTTCCGGGTGGCCCCATGAGGAGCACTCCCTTGGGGATTTTCGCCCCAATGTCGAGAAATTTCTTCGGGCTCTTCAAGAAATCAACAATCTCCAACAGCTCTTCCTTGGCTTCGCGAACGCCAGCCACATCCTTGAAGGTGATGCGTTGTTTAGTGTCGGCCGGATCAATAATCCGCGCCCGAGATTGACCGAAGGTGAAAGCCTGCATCGAAGCCCCGCGCACCTGCCGCGAGATCATCCAAAAAATGAAGATGACGAAAAAAACCGGCAGGAGAATCGGTAACAAATTAGCGAGCCAGAAGCCGAAACCACTTGGTGATTCAATCGCCACATCTACTCGACTTAAAACTGCAGGCGACACGCCATAGACAGTGAGAGTCTGAATGAGTGAAGCTTCGACTTCCTTCTGTGAACGCTTCACTTCGCCGCCTTGATAAATAATCTCCAGTTGGTCGCCTTGAACCTTGATCGTCTCGACCTTCTCCAGAATAATATCTTCCGCCAATTGAGAGAGTGAGACCTCGGGGATCGCTCGATCACTCTCGGTGGAGACGGTATAGACTCCGATCAGCGCGAGGAGGATCAACAAAGCACCGACAATCTGCCGACTAAATTGCTTCCAAATATCTTGGCGATTTACTGGCCCGCCGACTGGATTGCCACCTACCGGTTGACGTTTCTTGGACATAAATAAACTTGAATCGCCTGATTATACAAGATAGAATTGATTATGCCAACCTTTGCCGAAAACCGTCAGGCACGCTTCCGTTACGAGATTATGGAAACGCTCGAGGCCGGCCTCGAGCTTGCGGGTCATGAAGTGAAAGCGATTAAATCTGGTCGAATGAATATCGCCGGTAGCTTCGTGATCGTCCGCGGCGGTGAAACCTTCCTCTCGGGTGCCACCATCTCGCCTTATCAACCGGCCAATCTCGCCGCGGGTTATGACCCCATGCGCTGGCGTAAACTCTTGCTCACGAAATCTGAAATTACCACTCTCGCCGGCATCGAAGCAAAGAAAGGATTGACAATTATCCCTCTTAGGGTGTACAGTAAAGGTCGCTCCATCAAGCTCGCGATCGGGGTCGCGCGCGGACGGAAAGGTCATGATAAACGCGAACACCTCAAGCGCCGCGAGATTGATCGAGAGATTAGGAGAACTTTGAAAACTGAATTCTAAAAAGCTAGAAGCTAATACCTAAAAGCTAATAGCTACTTACGGGGATGATCGGCATAGACATGGAGTGATGCGGTCACTGTGCGCGCCGAGTTTGCTAAAACCTCGCTAAACTTTTAGCACCTGAATAAGTGCCAACTTATTCTCTAAGGCGAAAGCGTCCTTCGCGGGCGCTTTCGCTCCAGCTTTCGCTCTCGCCTAACGGCGACCCCAAGCTGGCGTCCGTGCTCTTGAATTCTGTTAGGGAGTAACGGGTGTAATAATCTTTCGGAATAGGCCGTCGCGTGTCTCGGCGATTGGTTGAAATAATGAGACTGTGGTGAATAATAATTTCGTCGGCTCTCGACATTATTCACCAAGACGCATCGGGGCAACCGGTGCTCGAAGCCGGCTACGCGCGTAGACGCACAACCTAATCCTCCTTGCACGCGGGTTCGATTCCCGCCATCTCCAAAAAATTGACCGGACAGACACAATCATGCTAGTTTCAAACTAGTGTCTGTAGAACCTGATCTTTTTGGTTTAACAAAGGAGACAATAAATGGGCAAAAAAGCGTACCCGAAACCGGAATTCTGGAAACCTGATGAAGTTTGGAGCTGGATCACAAACATCGTAGCCGAACAAGCATGTAACATCATCAGCGCGGATATCAAACCCGAGACCCAACTCGGGCCTGAAGGACTCAACCTTGATTCTCTAGATTCTGTTGAATTGATCATGGAGCTCGATGACTGCTTCGATGTTTCTATCTCCGACGAGGTCGCCCCAAAACTCCAAACTGTCGGTGAAGTAGAAAAGTGGATCACTGAACAGCTCCGAGAACAAGGGCGTCTTGCTAAACAAAGATGATCACGACCCCAAATCGCCAGCGCTTCGCGCTGGCTTTTTTATCCACCTCCAAAACCGTCAACGCTAATCTGTATTCTCCCTTGTCTCAATCTCCAGCAAACGATTATACTTCGCTACGCGCTCACCACGCGCGGGAGCGCCGAGCTTGATCCCATCCGCGCCCACTCCCCAAGCGAGGTCGGCGATGAAATCATCGTTGGTCTCCCGTCCACGATGAGAAACGAAAATCTTCCACCCATACTCGCGCGCTCGGGCAACAGCTTCCAGCGTCTCACTCACTGTTCCAATTTGATTCGGCTTCACGATCATCGCGTTGATACTTTTTTTCACTTTGGCTAATTCCATTCGTCCAACATTGGTGACGGTCAAATCGTCGCCAACAATCGCCACCCCCCCTTCCCACTTGATTAAGAGCGCCGCGAAGTGATCCAAATCATTCTCATTAAATGGATCTTCGAGATAACAAACCGAATAATCAGCTCGCATCTGATCGTAAAGAACAATTAATTCTTCGGGGCTTAAACTCACATTATCAGCCGCAACATCGAGACCGACATCGAACTTGCCAACTAATCCGGCATCCTCGATCGCTTCCATTATTAGAGCAAAGGGAGTAAGAGGATTAGTGAGCGGTAAAGCAAAGGCGCCCTCATCACCTAAATGAGTAGCAGTTGGACCAAAACGCTCCCTCACAATCTCTCGTACAGTGCCGTAGAGTTTCGTCACCGTCGCCACCGCTTCAGCAATTGTCTCCACTTTAGGTAAAACCAGATATTCTTGGAACGGCGATCCACCGTCGGCATGAAGACCGCCCTCGATCATCAGTGACAGAAGCCGCGGGGGTCGAGTGGGCTTACCCTCAAGCTGAGAAAGTTGACGCAAATATCGCCAGAGGGGCACTCCCATCACCAACGCTGAGAGACGAGCATACACGATTGAAGTGGCAAGCAGAGCATTCCCGCCAAGGTGAGATTTATTAGTCGTGCCGTCCAAACTTCTTATCTTCTCGTCGAATTCAATTTGTTTGCCGAGTTCCAGTCCACGCACGACCGGAGCAATAATTTCAATTACATTCTCAACCGCCGTCTCCGCTAGCACCGCCACTGCTTCATGCTCACCCCGGCTCTCGCCTTGAGGCACGGAAGCCACGGCCCGGTGACCAAGCGCCGTCAGCGCGACTTCAATTGTCCACTCGCCCCGCGAATCGAGAATCGAACGAGCGGTTAGTTGTTCGATCATGGAATTACATTAATGGGCTTACCATCAATAACACCACGGAGATTCTCAAGGGTCGTGTCGAGAATCCGTCGGAGCGCTTCGACAGTATTGAAAGCGTTATGTGGTGTCACAATCACATTCGGCAAATCAATCAGAACATGATTAGCCAACACGGTTTTTAAATTATGTTCTCCAGGATGACCACTGACTAAGAAATCCAACTCATCGCGAACCACCCCCTCTTCTTCAAGCACATCGAGAGCCGCGCCGGCCACTTGCCCCGACCGTAACGCCAACACTAAAGCCTGGGTATCAATAATGCTCCCCCGGCTGGTATTGATGAGTACTGCTCCGCGCTTCATTTGGGAAAAAGTAACCGCGTTTAACAAGTGTTCCGTCTCGGGCAAAGCCGGCACATGAAGAGTGATGATATCACTTTCTCCCAGAAGCTCGGGGAGCGAACGATAAGTGAGACCAAATGATTTCGCAAACTCTTCGTCGGGGTGAGTATCATGAGCAATTATTTTCAACCCGAAACCGCGCGCGAGGCGCGCGACATGCCGACCGATCCGTCCTGTTCCCACCACTCCGATCGTCTTTCCCTCAAGGTCAAAACCGCGCAAGTTGGTCACACTGAAACTACCCGACTCTCTCACTTGATGATAGCCCAGATAAATCTTCCGCGAGAGCGAGAGGAGAAGAGCAAAAGTGTATTCAGCCACCGTCGCCTCACCGTAGCCGGGTACATTCGAAACAGTGATCCCCCGTGTGCGACAACTGGCCAAATCAATATGATCATAACCCGTCGAGCGAGTGATAATCGCCCGCACTTTAGGAAAGTTCGCCAACACCACTTCGTCGATCTGTGAGCCGACAAACACGACCAAAATTTCAAAATCAGCGTCGAGAACCAATTTGTCAGGAGTGAGTGATTGGTCGAAAAAGATTAACTCGGCCCCCGCCGGCGTGTGCTCGGCCAGATACTCGCGCTCCCATGATTCGTAACCGAAAACAGCGACCTTGGTCATATTTTTTTCTCCTGTTCGGCAATCGCCAGGGTTGTCGCGATCACCGTATCGGGATTGAGAGAAATGCTATCAATCCCCTTCGCCACCAAGAAAGCAGCGAAGTCTGGGAAGTCCGACGGCGCCTGGCCACAGATACCAATGTATTTATTGTGAGCCTTCGCTTTCTCGATAGCCATCTCAATGAGACGCTTAACGGCGGTATTATTCTCATCGGCAATCTTATTGACAATCCCCGAGTCACGATCAAGACCAAGAGTTAATTGGGCCAAATCATTTGAACCGATCGAGAAACCATCGAAAAGATTGAGGAAATCGTCAGCGAGAATAATATTGGCAGGAATCTCGCACATCATATAAATTTTTAAGCTAGAATCAGCAACCCGATCAAGGCCAAAAGTGACCATCAGATCAAGCACTTTTCTCCCCTCTTCCGGGGTCCGACAAAAGGGAATCATTGGAATGATATTAGTGAGCCCCATCGCCGTGCGCGCCTTCTTAATCGCCGCACACTCGAGCGCGAAAGCGGCGCGGAAGTTATCATGATAATAGCGTGATGCCCCGCGCCAGCCGATCATCGGATTCTCTTCCACTGGTTCATATTGCTCACCACCAATCAAGGTGCGATATTCATTGGTTTTGAAATCAGAGAAACGAATGATTGCCGGCTGGGGATAGACTATCGCCGCGATCTTGGCCACCCCTTCGGCCAGCTCGTCAACATAGAAGGTCCGCTTATCTTTATACCCGGGCGTTAACGCTTTAATCTGGGCATAGAGCTTCCGTCGAGCGACATCCTTGCGTGTGACGGCCGGCCGGGTATCGAAATCAATCAATGCTTGTGGGTGAATTCTGATGTGCTCGGTGATAATAAACTCGATCCGACCAAGCCCAATGCCAGCGACCGGCAAGCGGTATTGGCTAAAGGCCTCGTCCGGTGAACCAATATTGACCATCACTTTCGTTCGCGTCTCTGGCACTTGATCGAGACGGTGTTCAATTTTTTCAAAATCGAGAATGCCCGGATAGATTCGCCCAGTCCGACCCGCCGAACAATCAACAGTTACCGCCATTCCGGTCTTAAGAACTTTGGTCGCGTCGCCAGTACCGACAATACAAGTGATTCCCAGCTCGCGCGAGACAATTGCCGCATGGCTCGTCCGACCGCCCTGATCGGTGATAATCGCCGAAGCAATCTTCATGATCGGTTCCCAATCGGGATCAGTGATTTTGGTCACCAGAACTTCCCCTTCCTTAAACTCGGCAATCTTCGCGGCACTCTTGATCACCCGCACGCGACCGGCGCCGATCTTTGACCCCACGGCCGCGCCGGTCACCAGAGCGACCGGCGGTGGCGCTTTCAAACGATATTCTTGATAACTGTGTTTCTCGGCGAGTGCATGGATTGTTTCTGGTCGAGCTTGAACGATAAATAATTCGCCGCTTAATCCATCCTTCGCCCATTCGGTATCCATTGGTTGATAACGCCCCCGCCGCTCCGAAAAATATTTCTCAATCTTAACCACCCAACTAGCGAGACGGATAATCTCGTCGTCGGTGAGACTCGACGCCACACGATCGCGCGCCGACACCGCCACCACTTCAGTCGATTTCTGACCGTGACCATAAATCATTTTCGTCTCCTTCGTCCCTAAATTCCGGGCGATGATGGCTTGGAAACCGAGGGCCAGAGTCGGCTTGAAAACAGTGAACTCATCCGGTGTCACCTTGCCTTGCACCACCATCTCGCCAAGACCATAGGAACTATTGATCACCACCACTTCGGGAAAACCGGTCTCGGTATCGAGGGAGAAAGCCACCCCACTTACCCCCTTATCGCTCCGAACCATCCGCTGAACGCCAACCGAAAGTGAGATAGTGAAGGGCGGGAAGCCCTTGTCGACCCGATAAGAAATCGCTCGATTAGTGAAGAGTGAAGCGAAGCAATCTTTAACCGCTTGTTCAAGCGCTGGAAGACCACGAATATTAAGATAGGTTTCTTGTTGGCCAGCAAAGGAAGCATCGGGCAAATCTTCGGCCGTCGCCGACGACCGGACAGCGACATCGCTTCCTTCTGGCGCACCGCCACCTAACTCATGATAAGCAGCGGTAATCGCTGAGCGAAGATCGTCGGGCAAGTTGGCACTCGAAATCAAGTGACGAATCGCCGCCCCACGACGCGCCAGATCACGAACCTTCCGCGTATTAAGTCCATTAAGTAATCGTTCGATCGCCGGCCGCAAGGCCGTCGAGTCAAGAAAATGATTATAAGCAGTTGCCGTGATGGCGAAACCATCCGGAACAGCAATTCCAAGCGGCGCAAAGTTGGAGACCATCTCGCCTAAAGCCGCGTTCTTGCCGCCAACCAACGGGATATCGTCAATCGTTAGTTCTCGGAATTGAAGGATTAGAGCTGATGCCCGATCAGACATGATTTGATTTTAAAGCAATTATTAAATCAGAAACATTGGCCCCGGTGTAGCCAATATCGAGATAGTCACCGACGGCTGAGAAAAAAGACTGTGAATCATTTCGATCAAGTAGAGCAACAGGATCAAGGCCGACCGTTTGAGCGCGTTCAAGAGTTATTGTATCACAGAGCGCGCCGGCGTAAGTGCCGTTATCCACGCCGTCCGAAGCGAAAGAGATCAGGCATTCCCCAGCCGAGAGCTGGGGTAAGGCGCCAAGGGCCAATTCTTGATTGCGCCCACCATGCCCCACGCCACGAATCACCACCGTGGTCTCACCACCATACAAGTGGGCACTCCCGAGTGGGGCGAGATGAAGCTCTCGAGCAATCGCTTCACCGGTCAGCCGCGCTTCACCGGTAACCGCCGAATTTTTGATGATCGGCGTGAACCCGAGCCCGGCGGCCGCTTCGGCCATTGCTCGAAGCGGCGTCTCGTTGGTCAGAAGAAGAAGATTCGTCACTCGCTCGAAATATTTGTCTTCCTTAGGAGTCTCGATCAGGTGCTTGATGATTGATTCACTCTCACCGGTCGCATTGTACTTAATAATTATCTTCTTCGCCTCTTCGCTGGTAGAAATATCTTTGACCGTTGGACCGGAAGCAACAACGCCCAGATCATTCCCGGGCACATCGGAAAAAATTAGAGCTACGGCCCGCGCCGGGTAAGCATGTTTGGCCAGATAGCCCCCCCGAGCGAGCGACAAATGCTTCCGCACGGTATTGATTTCGTGAATCGTCGCGCCGGAGTGAAAAAGAGTATTAGTCACCGCCACTTCCTCAAGACAAGTGTGATCACCGGGTTGGCAGAGAAGCGCCGAGCCACCACCGGAGATAATGAAAATTATAAAATCAGCTTGATCCGCCTTCGATAAAAGTTCGATGATCGAGCCCGTCGCGGTGATATTCTTCTCGGATGGGAAAGGATGGTCACCGAGGCAGAAGCGTACTCGCCGCGGCACTTCAACACAACGGACATCAATCACTACCCCAGCGGTGATCCGCTCGCCGAGTATCGTCTCGAGCTCGAGTGCCGCCTCAAGTGAACATTTACCAACCCCAACAACAAATATTCGTCCGTTGTCAGTGAGAGGAAAAGTGGTTTCGGCGATACGGAGGCCACCAGAGATAAAAGCGACCGCCCGACGAATCACGGCCCTCGTATCAATTGACGCCAGAGCGACCTCCACTAATTTGAGCGCGGCCTCTCGAACTGGTGTTCGAGCTAAAGCCGCGAAATTTTTAATTCGATGCGCTGTATCCACAATTTTATATTAGTATTCTAGCACAAGAGTGAGAAAAAATTCGGGACCACAGGTTGACAAAAGCAGAAACAAAGATAGGATAGAAACTAGAGTTTGAAAGCGTCACCGCCCGGGGTCTTTTTTCATCATCTTTACCACCTCGATGGTTGACTTTTGGCTGTGGGTCGACTAGGATATGCCAGTAACTTACGAGCCTTTGAAAGTGCGAATCCGTATCAATCATCAGATCACCGCTCCCACCTTACGCGTCATTGACGAGACGGGCGCCAATTTGGGTGTTCTGTCTCTCTCCGAAGCTCTCACCAAGGCTCAAGCGATCGGCTCGGATCTGATTGAGGTTTCGGCGGCGGCTAACCCTCCGGTGGCTAAAATCATGGATTTCGGCAAGTTCCAGTACCTCGAGAATAAGAAGCAAAAACAGGCCCGCGCCAACGCCCACCAGACCGAGACCAAGTCACTTCAGATCAAAATTGGCACTGGCGACCACGATCTGGAGATTAAGGCCGCCAAAGCTTCTGGCTTCCTCGAAGAGGGCCACCGCGTCAAATTAGAACTATACCTGCGGGGGCGAGCCAAATACTTCGATCAAGAGTTCTTGCGTGGTCGACTCAACCGATTGTTGAAATTTATCACCGTGAGTTACCGGACCGCGAGCGGGCCGGAACGAGGACCGAAAGGATTATCACTAATCATTGAACGCGCCAAGTAAAATTTAAATATGAGTATCAAAACCAATAAATCTTATGCCAAGCGTCTCAAGGTGACCCGCCGGGGTAAAGTGCTGTCACGCCGCGGCGGGCAGAACCACTTCAATGCCAAAGAGCGACGACGCGGGCAAATGGCCGCGAAGCGCTTGGTCCCTTTCCAAATCAACCGGAAATTGCTTGGATCTTACTTGCCAACAATTTAGGACTTAAATAAAATCTAAATATGCCACGAGTTAAAAGAGGGACAATCGCCACGAAACATCGCCGGCGCGTCCTTAAACAAGTTAAGGGTTACCGCTTCGGCCGAAGCAAGAAGGAACGCGAGGCGAAAACTGCCCTGCTTCACGCTGGCGCGCACGCCTTCCGCCATCGCCGCGAGAAGAAGCGCGGCGCGCGAGCACTGTGGCAAGTGAAAATCAATGCTGCCGTCCGGCCACTCGGTTTTTCCTACAGTCACTTCATGGGCCTGCTGAAAAAAAATAGCGTCGAACTTGATCGCAAAATTCTCGCCGATCTCGCTGGACATGAACCTGCGACTTTCCGACGGATTGTGGAGAGCGTGACTCTGACCAAATAGTAAAAGTATGCTAAGATTATGTTATGAAGATGTCCGAAATTCAAGAAAAAATCTCGCCCATTTTGCGCACCCACGGCGTTAAGCGAGCATCTATTTTCGGTTCTGTCTCTCGCGGAGAAGATCGTCCGGAAAGTGACATTGATATTCTCGTTCGACTTGGACGACCGATGGGTTTGTTTGCTTATATGGGGTTAATACGCGAAATGGAGCAAATACTGGGACGAAAAGTTGACCTCGTAACTGAAAACAGTTTGAATAAATTTATTAAGCCGTATGTTTTATCGGAATTGAAAACAATTTATGAAGGATGATGTTGTGTACATCCAGCAAATATTAGAGTCCGTCGCTAAGATTGAATCTTTTGTCAATGGTTTGGATAGAGAAAAATTTATTGTCGATACCAAGACCCAAAGCGCGATAATTATGCAACTGACACTCATCGGCGAAGTAGCCAAAAAAGTTTCTTCTAAAACAAAAGAATTAGTAAATCTACCATGGAAGGACATCGCTGGCTTCAGAGATCAAGCCATTCACAATTATTTCGAAATTGATTTGGATGTCGTTTGGGATACGATCGTCACCGATATTCCGATACTCAAAAAGGAACTACAGAAGTTGGTTTAACTCTTAAAGTTCGTACGGTCGTAAATACTTTAAGAGTGAGGTTTTTGATGAAAAAGAAAGACCGCATCCTTTCATTAGGACCACTGTCAAGGACTGTCCTTGACAGTAAAACTATTGCAATCGGACCCCGTCGAGACGCACCCCGTGCAGGCGAATAACGCGCGTCTTCTCCGGCGCGTAGGTGACGACAATGATCCCGGCGGCTCCAGCCCCACCCAAATTACAACCACCACCACCGCCACCGCCATATAAGGCCCCACCACCGCCAGTGGCACCACCACTACAGTTCGATGAACCACTCCCCCCCCGCCGGAACCGTGAGTAGAATCCCATTCAATGCCAGCACCACCAACACTACCGGTATAGCCAACAACACCATTATTAAAAGAGGCACCACCACCACCACCACCTTTGCTACCGGCACCACCAGCACCACTGGTACCGCCAGTTCCACCGCCAAACCCTAAACTATTATTACCTCCAGCCCCACCTGGCCTACTACCGGGAGCACCGACGGCACCATTAGCTCCCGCGGTACCACCACCATTACCACCACCGCCACCAGCACCACCGTAATTAGGATCATTATATTCACCACCAGCGCCACCATTCCCACTAGTAAAGTTTGACCCCCTAACTCCATTTTCGGCACAAACTGATTGGTCAGAACAAGTTGTGCCTGAACCGTTAAAATATGTATCGGTGCCATTACCACCGTTACTGTTACCACCAGGACCGCCTTGGCCAATTTGAATCGTCACCGATCCACCGCGGGTGAGTGTCGTGAGATTGGAAATTTTGGCATACGCCCCCCCACCTCCATCACCGTATTTGCTACCCCCCCCTGCACCCCCGATGACTTCGATCGTGTTGGTATTCGTCCAATCACTCGGCACGGTCCAGCTGGTGCCAGAGGTGATGAAGACGGTGGTGGCGGAGGCCAGAAGTGGAAAGGAAAGAAGGCTAAGACAAAAAATAATCAGGGTGATTTTCAGTTTGCAATTTTTAGGGGACAAACAAGCCATAATACCTCAATGGGTTTTCTCTTTCTTCACCATCTCAATCACGCGGGCGACTAATTTCTTCGGATCGGAATCGAAAATAACATTGTCATTGTGACGGTGCCCTTTATCCATGATATCTCGAATCACTTGCGCGGTGGGCCCACAACCATCCAACACCCCAATTGGTTTGTGATCTTCAAAAGCCACAGTGAATTCATTGATCGTCCCCACTCGACCACAACCGATTAAAACAGCATCGGAGGCGCGAGTGAGTAGGAGATTGCGACCGGAGTAACCGAAACCCGTATAGATAACCAGATCAAGATAATCGAGCGGCAGTTTATAGAACTCGAGGTGCTCTCGTTCTGTCGAGGCCGGCGAGAGACCGAGCGAAATACCGCCCGCCTCTTTCGCCCCCTTGGCCGCCCAGAGTGGGAAACCGGTCGTCGCCCCAGTCACCAGCACCGCGCCCTGCGTCACCACCTCCCGCCCAAGCGTCGCCGCAATCTCGAGCACACCATCACCACAATGATCCGTCTCAGCCGCCCCCGAGACACAGAGCTTAATCCGCGAGTGACCGTGTTTGTCTTCTGTCCCATTAGTTATGAACATCGTCCGGATAGTATATACCAAAAGTAACCAAAACTATAATTCGAGTTTTGCTGATTCACCGGCGCGCGGGGCAATGGCCCGAATCCCGAGATAATCCCGAATCCGTTGAACTAAGAAAAGAGACGCCTTCGGTTCTCCCATGGTGGCGAAGACCATTTCGAGTGATCCACTAAGCTGGTGGACGAAATCAAGAAGTCCCGGGCCATCGCGATGCGCCGAATAACCGGAGAAGGTAAGGATCCGCGCACGAACCAGCACCCACGTGCCGAGAATCGTCACTTCTTTCGCCCCTTCTTCCAACAGGCGACCCAAGCTCCCCGCCGCCTGATAACCAATCAGGAGTAGAGTGGTAGTGGGAGAAGAAAGATAGTGTTTCTCATGGTGAATAATTCGACCACCGTTCGACATGCCCGAACCGGCGATAATAATCTTGCGCCCGGGGATGTTGACGATGGCCCTGGATTCTTCGGTCGTCAGAGTCTGGTGCAAATTCGGAAAATTGAATAACCCGTCGCGCCGGTGGTCAGGATCAGCCACCTGCGCATTGAAGTAGGTTTGGGAATTTTTATAAATCTCGGTGACTTGAATCGCAAGCGGCGAATCGAGATAAACTGGCACCGGCGGGATGCGACCTTCGGCGGTCATGTGCTCAATCTCATAGAGAAGCTCTTGGGTGCGCTCGATTGAGAAAGCGGGGATCAAGAGAACCCCGTCAGCCCGCATCGTGTTCTCGATCACATCTTCCAACTGGTCGCGGCGCGTCGCCGCGCCACCGTGCTCACGATCACCATAGACACTCTCCATCACCAAATAATTCACCCCTTTGACCACTTCCGTATCGTGAAGAAGCGGCGACGGCGAGTTACCAAGATCACCGGTAAAGAGCAAGCGGCGATCACCGCGAGTCACCTCATACATAGCCGAACCCAAGATGTGGCCGGCATCACGAGAGGTTACAGTCACTTCAGAATTGCCCAGGGTGAGAGGCGAGCGATACTCAAGAGTTTGCCACCGCGCGAGGGCGGCCGCCACATCAGCCAAGTCGTAGAGTAGCGGTTGCCCACTCCCCCGCGCCTCTTTACCCATTAGCCCAAGACTGTCTTCCAGAATTAACGCCGCAATCTTCTTGGTTGGTAAAGTGGAATAAATAACGCCGCGGAAACCTTGGTGGACAAGTTTTGGAATCCGACCAACATGATCGAGATGAGCATGAGTGACAAAAAGGTAATCAATGGTCGCTGGATCATAAGGGAAAGACTCATTATTTCGGTTCTCAAAGACCTTCCCTCCTTGATAGAGCCCGCAGTCAACGAGCAAGCGAATCGGGCGATCAGTAGCTGATGATGGAGCAATTTCTAATAAAAAATTGGCGCCGGTCACCGCTCCGGCCCCACCGTGGAAAGTTAAGGTTGATTCACTCTTGGCTACCATTAATAGTCTAAGTATAACAAATAAAAAAAACAAAAACCTTTCCCGCAAGAGGGAAAAGGCTTTGGTGAGGCCATCCGAGCGATTAACCTAGAGTGAATCTAGGTGGGTTCCCGCAACTTTGCACCAAGGTGCCGAGTATATGAGGATCCCAAAAACCATATTATTTGATCTAGATAATACCCCGGACGACCTCACCCACATTGTACCGTTTATACACTTCGCGTGTCTACTCCAAAACACTATCCGAATAAAGCCACGGGAAATCGGGTTTTTGGTAGTCGAAAAGTTCGTGAGGCTTAAAAAATCTTTTGATCTCTTGTTCCGCTGATTCCGCCGAATCAGAGGCATGCACAATGTTTGATTGCCCACTCATGGCAAAGTCACCTCGAATACTACCGGCATCGGCTTCATAGCCACGAGTCGGACCAACGATGAGACGAATAGCTTGGATCGCATGCACGCCTGATAGAGCGAGAAGGATCACCGGGGTTGATTTCATATAGTGCTTGAGCGAGCTGAAAAACGGTTTATCTTTATGATGAGCATAATGCTCGTCGATAATTAAATCCTCGAGCTCAACCATCTTAAGTCCAATAATCTTGAGTCCCTTCCGTTCGAAACGATGGAGGATACTCCCCACTAACCCGCGTTGCAGAGCATCGGGCTTCATAATAATCAGGCTTCGTTCTTCTGGCATGAATACCTAGTTTATCACATCTTAAGCTGGGTTAGAATCTCTGGCTCGTCATCGGTTATCAAAACTGTGTGTTCGAAATGGGCCGATAGGCCGCCACTCTTCGTCTTCACCGTCCAGCCGTCGGCGGCGGTCACAATTGCCGCACGGCCAATCGTCACCATTGGTTCAATCGCAATCACTAATCCAGGAAGGAGCGACACCCCCGATCCGCGCCGGCCAACATTGGGAATCTCTGGCCACTCATGGACTTGATGACCCACACCGTGGCCACCAAACTCGGTCACCAGACCATATTTCTGATGACCCGAAACGGCGGCCGAGATCGCCGTGCCAATATCACCACTGGTCGCTCTGGCGCGAGCGGCGGCAATTCCGGCAACCAAAGCCTGACGAGTCACCTGGAGTAATGCTTGGGCTTCGGTCGAAATCTCTCCCACGCCGACCGTTATCGCCATATCGGTGTAGAGACCATGATATTTCAAGCCGAGATCGAGACCGACGAGATCACCGGTCACTAATATCCGATCACTGGGAATACCGTGCACAATCTCGTCGTTGACGGAAACACACAGCGCCGCGGGGAAAGGTGAAGCGGCCCCCGCCGGCCGATAGTTGAGAAAGGCCGGTTCACCACCTGCCCGGCTAATCAACTTGCGAGCGAGAATATCGAGCGAGCGCGTCGTCAGGCCTTCACTCACCGCTTGCGCCAAAGCGACGAGAATTCGAGCGAGCTTCCGACCACCCGAACGAAGAATCTCGATGTCTTCTTTAGATTTGAGACTTGGCTTAGGCTTGGTCACACTTAGTAAGAATGTCAGCATGAACTTCTTCAATCAATCGTTCACCATCAATTTCAACCAAACGATAACGGGGATTGGTTCGATAATAGTCGAGGGCGGGGACAACATCCTGCTCATACCAAGCGAGGCGCTTCTTAACTCCAACCTCATCATCGTCACTTCGTCCTCGTTTAGTCAACCGATCAGTCGCACAAGTATGAGAGACATGAAGAGCCACAACATGAACCAAATCGCGTTGGTAAAAATTAAAGGCCGTATCCATGGCTTGAGCTTCAACTAAAGATCGTGGCGAGCCATCGAAAAAGAGATGGGCAAGGGCATGTCCAAATCTATTGACTAATAAATTGGCCCACATATAAATCGCCATAAAATCCGGCTGACGATTGCCGGCCAAAGACACTTGTTTGGCCAACTGACTAGAGTAAGTATCTTCGGTTAAAAAACTCCGGAACTGCTCCCCGGTCTCCACATAGAAAACCTTGTCACCGCGAGCAACAAACCGATTGATTAAGAGCTTGGCTTGGGTTCCTTTCCCGGAACCAGAACGACCAATGAAGACGAAGGTTTGCGGCGTAGTCATAGCTCGGCTAGAGAGTGGTAACCAAAACTACAATGGCAATAATGAAGATTATGACGGCAAAACCGAGAAGAAAATAGTTGGCGCCCGCTTCATTAATCCGGCCACCGGAAAGTTTCAACACTAACGAAATCAAGATTCCAGTTTTCTTTCGGGCCACTGGACGATAGAAACCACCATTCTCTGGCTCAATTGTTATTTGACCATTTGACATGCCTCTATCATATCAGACAAGTTGACTTGGATGCAATTATTTTGCAATCCAAACCCGGCCCTTGTATTCCCATTAATGTCTCCATGCTAAGTTGGACAAGTAGCGTTTACTGCAACCGGACACCATGAAGACGCACCCCATGTAGACGAATAATCCGCGGCTTCTCCGGGGAGTAGGTGATGACGATGATGCCTTGGGCACCGTAAGGGGGACAACATCCTGCCCCTCCTCCACCGCCACCACCGCCACCACCATACAAACCCCCAATACTAGCCGGAGACCCATCATCACCTGCTCCACCCCCTCCACCACCGGAACCATAAGGAGTCTGGGAATCCCATTCGATACCTGCTCCCCCATT
>DATDVJ010000036.1:0-28677 GCA_036517595.1 Minisyncoccota bacterium | reverse complement strand
TGGCGTTTTGTCACCGATGTTGATCTCCGACAACTTGAATATCGTTTGAACACACGGCCACGCAAACGACATGGCGGAAAAACTCCGCTTGAGGTATTATTCGAACGTACCGGTTGTGCACTTACTTATTGAATGTAGCTTAATCTCCATTGGCTCGACGACCAGCAACCACATTTTGCAACTTCTCGATTCTCTTTTCCATCACTTCGATAAAGGCGCGTTCTTAATGCAACGAATAAACCAACTCCTTTGGTTTATTCGATGAAAGTGAGGGCCGAGCCCAGGGCGGCTCCGCGGCCAGTGCGGCCGATGCGATGAACATAATCGTCATAAGTGGCTGGCAGATCGTAATTGATAACATGACTGACATTGGCAATATCGAGGCCGCGAGCAGCGACATCAGTGGCCACTAATACTTGGATCCGCCCGTCTTTGAAAAGTCCCAGTGAGCGTTGGCGTTGGTTCTGACTCTTATTGCCATGAATCGAATCGGCCTTGAATCCGCGCTTCACTAACCCAATCGTTAGTTTCTCTACTCCATACTTAGTTCGACCAAAAATAAGCACTTTTTGGAAGTCCGGCCGAATCAGAAGATCGTGGAGCGCATCGAGCTTATCTTGCCCTTTCTTGAGCCGCACAATATCTTGGTCAATATTGTTGGCCGTCGCCCGTGTCGTTACCGAGATGTGAACCGGTTCGCGGAGGAAGTCATGAATGATTCCCTTGATCTCCGGCGAGATGGTGGCCGAGAAAAAGAGCGTCTGACGAAGAGTCGGCAAACGTGCCATGATGAAGCGCATGTCGTTGATAAAACCCATGTCGAGCATGCGATCGGCTTCATCGAGTACGACCGTGGTCGTCGTCGAGAGGTTGAGCACTTGCCGATTGATCAGATCCTTAAGTCGCCCGGGAGTGCCGATGACGAAATGATTCTGCCGCCGCAGATCGCGAATCTGCGGCGCAATGTTCATTCCGCCGACACAACAAACAGAAAAAAGTTGGAGATGCGGCGTAAAAGCAATGAACTCCTGATTAATCTGCACGGCGAGCTCACGCGTGGGCACCACGATCAGCACTCGCTCGCGGGGAGTCTTGATCACCTTATTAATAATCGGGATGAGGAAGGCCGCGGTCTTGCCTGTGCCGGTGTTGGCGATCCCGACCACATCTTTACCCTGAAGAATATGCGGGATCGCTCGATCTTGAATCGGTGTCGGTGAACGGTAACCTTTGCTAATAATATTTTTCTTCAAGCGCTCATCGATTGGAAAACTGGCAAAAGAATGCTCGGGCAAAAAACGCTCCTCGGCTTCTTCCACCACCACCGCCTTATTGATAAAAGCGCTGATATCAAGATGTTGTCGGCGTGGTCCACGATTGTGAAATTGCGGTCGAGGGTGACCACGATGATAGTCGACGCCTGACGGGCGACGACTTTGGGATCCATGACTTGGTCCGCGATTGGGGCCACGAGATCGAAATGGTTGACGATTCATCATTTCTCACAACCTAACATTATTCAACAATAAGAGCAAGCAAAATGTCAAGACGCAGTGTAACCAAGTTCGGTAATAGACTTTTGGATTTGGTCTTTGGTCACCTTGGTTGGATCAATTTCCCAAGTCCCCTTCTTGCCGTTGTAATCAACAAAACAAGATTTAACCCCGTCGAGACCGGAAGTGATCATCTGAATTCCGGTCGCACACGCCCCGCAGTGCATCCCCTCAATTGTCATTTCCAATTTTTCCATAAAATTATCTGGTTTTTATTTTCTTAATTTCAACTCTACTTCTTCTTTTACTAAATCGAATTTGACGATAAAAATATTGAAGAATCCTTTAAAGCCGCGTAACATAAATTCTTATTCCCAACCTTAATCTGTATCGGTATGATTGGTTTTAAAATTGACGAACCAAAGAAACTAGAATGGACAGGTAGAGGAAATTTAAAATATTTAAATTTTAGATCACCCGACATATGGAAGAATTTCAGTCGGCACACGGAAAAATATCGGGGACGGGAAACTGGTCTTTTTAGCCTTTTCGATGGTCTCTTTTAATGTTTTTCCACTAGCCACCACTGTAACTTCGTCGTCTTTCAAGGCGACCCCTAGGCCTTTGTATTTCTTATAGATTTTAGTCCAATCTTTAGCCATATTTACATACTACCACAGATACACCTCGCAGTGCATCCCCTCAATCTTCATTTCCAATTTTTCCATAATTTTTGGCTTTACATTTTTATTTTCTCGTTCTTCTCAATCGCTGGAATATAGAGTTTAAGTAATAAAGAGTTTAGCACAACTGACACGGAGGAGAAGGCCATGGCGAAGCCGGCGATTTCGGGCCGGAGCGTGGCTTGTGAGAAGTTGAAGAAAATTCTCCCCCAGCGGTTCGACGACTCGGCAAACTTGGCTACCCACGGCGCCGCCACGCCGAGTGACGATTGAGTAAAGAGAAGATGAACACCACCAGCAATCGGGATCGCCACCAGATTATAAATAAAGGCCCAGAAAAGATTCTGCCAAACTTTTTTAATCGTTTTACCGGAAAGTTGAATCGCCGTGACCACATCGCGCAAATCATCTTTAACTAGGATCACTTCTCCCGCGGCGATGGCGACATCGGTACCGGAACCAATGGCAATACCGAGATCAGCTTTAGCGAGCGCCGGCGAATCATTGATACCGTCCCCCACCATCGCGACCACCCTACCTTCGGCTTGAAGACCGGCAATGACCTTCTCTTTGTCTTGAGGCAGAACTTGTGCCATTACGCGATCAATCCCCACCAATTTGCCGATCGCCGCCGCCGTCTTCGGATTATCACCCGTAATCATGATAATTTCCTTACCCATTTCTTTAAGTGCGGTGATCGCTTCGATCGCGTTCGGCTTCAGAGTATCAGCCATCGCCATGAGACCGGCTAATTGATTATCAATAAAAACATAGACCACCGTCTTCGCCTCGTTTTGCAATCTTTCAAAATCAGCCCCGAGGTCGTTCACTGCTAAATTGAGACTGCTAATAAGTGCCGTATTGCCAATCACAATTTTTCTACCGACGACCATCCCCTCAATCCCCATCCCTTGCAAAGCTCGGAAATCGCTGACAGCGGGCAAGTGCCCAAGTTCGTGTTTGCCTTTGGCAACCACCGCTCGAGCTAAGGGATGTTCGGAACCAACCTCCAGCGCCGCGGCCAAAGAAAGAAATGTTTTGTAATCCATTTCCGGAGCCAACACCACATCGGTTACTTTGGGCTCACCGATGGTCAAAGTGCCGGTTTTATCGAAGGCAATCGTGGTCACCCGATAGGCCTTCTCTAACGCCTCACCCCCTTTCAAAATAATGCCAAACTTGGCCGCTCGGCCGATGCCAACTACGAGCGCTGTCGGTGTGGCGAGACCCATGGCACAAGGACAAGAAATTACTAAGACCGCAATCATCTTCATCAGACCGGCGCGGAAAGGCAAACCAGCGAAAAAGACCCAGCCAACAAAGACAATGATTGACAACACCACCACCGCCGGCACAAAGTACTCACTAATTTTATCCACCAGATCCTGAATCGGCGCTTTAGACGCTTGCGCCTCTTCGACCATTTTTACAATCTGGGAGAGTAAGGTATTTTTACCCACCTTAGTCACCTTGAATTTAATCAGTCCATCTTGATTGACCGTCGCACCAATGACCTCGTCGCCGACACTCTTACCCACGGGGAATGATTCGCCGGTCACCACCTTCTCGTCAATATGTGTTTTGCCTTCAATCATGACACCATCAACTGGAATTTTCTCGCCCGGCCGGACAATCACAATATCATCAACCTTGATCTCATTGAGCGGCACTGTCACCTCTTGCCCATCACGCCAAACATGAGCCTCTTTCGCTTCTAGTTTCAATAATTCTTTAATCGCTGACGACGCTCGACCTTTGGCCCGCGCTTCAATATAGCGACCAAGCAGGATGAAAGAGAGCAAGGCGGCCGACGATTCCCAGAACGGATGATCGATGTTGAAAAAGAGAAAGCCGATCGCACTATAGAAATAAGCCGCCGAAGTGCCGAGAACCACCAAAACATCCATGTTGGCCACGCCAACACGAAGGGCGGTGAAAGCGTTACGATAGAATGGCCAAGCAATAATAAACTGAATCGGGGTGGACAACACCCAGTAAACATAGTTCAAATCCAAACCCCAAATTTCATGCACATGTTTCAAATTAAACATGTGAATGAACATATAATAAACAACGATCGGGGCCGAAATGATGAAGGCAAGGAGAACGCGGCGACCAGCCTCTTTGATCTGCTTCACCTCTTTCTTCTCTTCTTCCTCAAGTGTCCCGCCTTCCTCCTCCGGCCGGATCAGATCGTAACCCAATTGATTG
Organism: Minisyncoccota bacterium; assembly: GCA_036517595.1. GTDB lineage: Bacteria > Patescibacteriota > Minisyncoccia > Phycocordibacterales > JACOZG01 > JAGVGK01. Next base: position 24,290 of record DATDVJ010000036.1, on the reverse strand, counting down.
ATGAGTTGATCAACTTTCTCAAGCGAGATCACCGTTTCGTCAAACTCGAGAGTCACCTTCTCGGCGCCATAACTAGTGCTCGCCTTAATCACCCCCGCTTGCTTCCCCACCAACTTATCAATCAAGATCGCGCAGGAGGCGCAATGCATGCCCTTAACTTTAAGTACGAGTTTGGTCATTGTGTCTGAACCACGCTCCGGGCGTGGATCGTGCCAATCATGTCTTCGTGCGCGCGGTGAACACCAGCAACCTCACCATCACCACAAGGTACCGAGCAATAGAACGGGTAATCGCCAGCTTTCGTTACTTTGAAAGTGAAAGTGACGGTAGAATTAGCGGGCATCTTCTGGGAGACACCGGCGGCTTCAATCGCAATACCATGATCGTAATCGTCTTCATTTATCGCCGTCATCACAATTGTGTCACCTTGGCTAACTTCAAAATCTTCTGGCGTGAACCGCCACTCGTCGCGCTTAGCAGTGACGATAATCTCTCTAACCTGACCCGTATCAATCCCTTTATCAGCCTCGTCTTGAACAACGCTACGATAAAACACACCCGCACCAATAATTGCGACGCCGACAATGAGTAGAATAATATATTTATTCATTATAAAATAAATTAAGCGGTTTTTATTTTTAAGAAATGGCGGACAATGAAACTAAGCCCGATAATGGCGAGTAGACTAAACACTAATCGGCCCCACCACACGGCACTCCAGGTGCCGGCCAAAGCCCGACTTTTTAACTGCGCCCTAACAATGGGCACAACCGTATTCGCTACTTCATTCGCGGGTTTTACCTCAAGCCAAAAACTGGCCAACAGATAGTCATCGGGACCGAGATCAGCATCTCTCGGTTTAAATTGCGCGAACGCGCGGTAAAGACCCGGGGCGGGGAAATTAATGACAAAGGGAATAGCGTCCGTCACCGAATTGACTAACACTGGAATCATAACCTCATCCATGTGTTCATCAATCTCATCACCGTGAGCTAGCGCTCGCGACACAAATTGGAAAGGCAAAGAAGCATGGGGGTAGTTGTCATCAGTGGGGTGAGCATGGATTAGACCATTTAAATCTTCTTTGATGACAGCGAGGTGCATTGGCGCGCCAAGATAATTATCGAGCGGCACGATCTGACCATTTGAATCTAAAATGGAAAAAGATAGATCATGGTCGTGGCCAGCAACAATTGACTCGTCAAGATTTAGCGTCACGCGGTAACCACTGACTTCGGCCGAGCGCGAAAAATCTTTTTGCCCAAGCGTCGGTAAATCTGCGCTGGCACCAATGACACTAAACGGCGCGTGGCCAAAAATCTGAATCGTGTTCCCTTGTTTAATCTCAGACCAAACCTTATAACTCCCCGGAGCAGTAAAAGTATGATTGACGCTGAAAACACCCGGGGTCGTCGGCGCCGGATGAACATGAAAAAATTCTTCCAGATCGTCGCGCACCCCGATAACATGCATCAGTTTCTCATGCTCAATCTCCAAGGCGTAATTCGGCACCGGTGAACCGCTTGGCCGATCATTGACGAAGAAACTTAGCGCAGTGGGCAACCCGACAGTCGGGGTCGCCACCGGCAATAGCAATAAATTAACGGCTAAACCGACGGTCACATCACTTTCTTCACGATAAACGGTCTCACTATGTCCAGCTGTATCCAGCATCGTCTCGTCATGGCCAACATCAGTAATTTCATCATGCGGCATTTGAGCTTGAAGCAAAAAACGCGCTGGTAGATAATAAACAAAGGTGACAATAAATAAGAGGGTGAGGAGCAAATAGGTCCAGAAACGATTTTCTGATAAATTCTTTGCCATAGATTCAGCTCTCTTTTTCTTATAATACCACCACAGAGGTAAAGTCCATAAGAAAACCATAAACCAATTTCCCCACTGAAGCGGTAAACCAAATAAGCCAGTGCCGATCGCCAAGCCATGGGTGTGAGTATTGCCCACACCGAGCTCGGTGGCAATTTTACCAGTCAAAAGTTTTTCTTGAGTAATCGATTCGAGCAAGGTGTGTTGACCAGAATTAACCCACCAATTATGAGTGAACAATCCAAGAGTGAGAATGAACCCAGCCACAAAGACCATCAACCAGCCAGTTGCCCGTTCTAGTTTATCTTTTCTAGCGACCAGCCAAGACAAAGCATTAACACCGATAATGGCCAGCAACGCCAAGATCAGGAGTGGAATGACCCGACCAAGCGCGTGGACAAGGAAAAGCGTCCAGCCATAGAAAAGGTCACCGGAGCTGGCGATCTCGGTTAAAATAAGCGGCGTTGCCGGGTGGGGACAACCAACGCCGATATTTCCAAGAAACAAACCGAGCAAAAGCGCTTTCAAATAATCTCCTTGCTTCTGGATGAAAGCCGGGGCGGCACCTTTATAAGTCGGCAGGTGGAATTTCATCAAACCAACTTCACTCAAGGCAAAAAGATAAGCGAAAATACCGGCGACAAAGTAAACCCAATTCTTGACCGTCTCGAGCGGCGCGGCCAGTGAACCGATCGCCAATTTACCCACCGCCGCGGCTAAAACTCCATAGAGACTTAGTGTGATCGTGACACCAAGACCGAAGGCGAGGGCCAAACTGAAACCCTTCCTCGCTCCACGCTTAAGGACCATCGGCACAATTACGAAAGCGAGTGGTAAAGTGCAGGGTAAAACAATCATCGTCAACCCCATGGCGTAGCTAAATAAGTACCAACCCCAACTACCAGAAATTAAACCCGTCGTATCCCGCTGGCCAACGAAAGCCCAAAGCAAACCGAAAATCGTGAGCACCAAAAGCGCCAGAATTACACCAACTAAAATCTTTTTCAAATTAGTTCCGTTCACGGTAGGTTAAAAATGCGGCGAGTGAAAGGCCGAGGAGTCCAATATCGCGAAAGGTGACTAAATCAATTCCGGTAAAAATTAGAATCAGGGCCATTTCCAAAGTTGAGATAAAGGCGGCATAGCGCACTAAACGCCGCGGGGCAAACCAGACAACGAAAATCAATGCCAGTAGAATCTCGATCGCCCCCTGACTTTGCACGAAAGTAGTGAGTGGAAAATTAATACTCGCCAAGGCATCCTTAAACCATAAAGGGACAAACTGGGTCCAACTTTTAGGATTGGTGAGCAAACTGTAACCGGAATAAAAATAAGTAATGGCCAGCGACAGACGCAAAACTAATTCTGGTTTAAGACGATTCATTATTATTGTGACAATTCTTTTATTCTAGCTAAAAATTTATCTTGATTGACCCCACCGGTGGAAAATAATTCACCGTCTAAAATAATCCCAGGGGAAGCGAAGATCATGTGTTTGCTAGCTAGATCTTGACCTTCGGCAGTTGTAATACTAACCTCGCGAAACTTCACCGCGGGCCAATCTTTCTCCACCGAGTGCCAAAATTCTTGAAACGCTTGGCAATGTGTACACCCGGGGGAAGAAAGTTCAACCAATTCAACCTCTTTCATTCCTAAATATTATACCTGATTGGTAAATTTTTATTGCCAGGTTATCCCCACTGATATTGCGTTAAAAATTATAGTGTGTTATATTTAGAAGCGGATCGCCGAAGTGAGTTCAACCATGTCTCGATTGAAAAGTAGTTGGCCGCTGGGAATGAAAGCTGGGGATTTGGTCTATGTCCGGAGTGTTGATTATCAATTAGCCAGGGTAATTGAATTCATTCCGGAATTGGCAAACGAGTTCTATGCCGGGCAAATACCTATAGTTTACCTGCGAGAACCCGAGAAGCATGGCATCGTTTGGATTCCAGTGGACGATTTGGTAACGGTCAGTATCCCACCAGAAGATTAGGTCTTTCGATCAGGAAAAAATGAAAGCCGTCCCGATATCCGGACGGCTTTTTTGTCGTTTGTAATTCCGAACACAATATTATCCGATCCACCCAGAATGGCCCCTGCGAATACGATAACTCCAGTAAAACCGACGATGACACTGAGGATATGCAGTAATTTTGGTAGTTTCATATTTTTTTGGATTAGCTCATTAAATCCTTTTTCTTTTCCTCAAACTCTCTTTTACTGTGAATTATATTAATCTTCGCACTTTAAATCACCTGTTTGATAAAGTATACACCCTAATCAGTTCCTTGACTGCCTTTTTGGCATCCCCCTTGTTTTGCATCTGATGCTTTACATGCGTCCGTAAGTGATTCTCAAGGATAAAAGCGTCAAGACTTTTGAGCGATCTTTGGATTGAGAGGGATTGCTCTAAGAGTTCGGGGCAGTATACCTCTTTCTCAATTGCCTTAATTAGACCGTCGAGTTGCCCGCGAATGATCTTTGCTCGATGAATAGCTCTATTTTTGAGTTTTTGATTTACCATAATTTTATTTATAAGTTACCTATATACAATACCCCTATACCCTATCTGTCAAATAAGAATCGGTGGATAATTTCCTAGTCTGTGGTAACAAACTAACAAGAATTGCGATGATCACCACCCCCGCCCCGAGCATTTCAATCGAGGTAAGTCTCTCGCCCAACATTAGTGCGAGGCCCAAACCGAAAACCGGCACCAAGAAAAACCCCAGGGATAATCGTCCGATCTCGCACCGTTGAATAAGCAGGTACCAGGCAACCGATCCAAACGCTGTCCCAAACAATGCTAATAAAAATAGAATAACAATAAATTTCAAATCAAGAATAGAATTATAATTCGGTAATTCCGTAAGCCAGGAAAAGAAAAACAGTGGAATACTACCAACAAGAAATTGCCAAGCGGTTATTAATAAAACCGCTGTCGGCTGTCCTAAATATTTCATCAACACGCTACCAATCGCCGCACTAATTGAGGCGACTACGGCCCAAAATGGACCAGCGATACCATAGATTGTTGATTCAAAATAAGTGGGAGAAAAAATGATAACGATACCGATCAAACTTAATATCAAAGATAACCAACTGCTTTTTGACAAGCGTTCACCCAAGAATACTGTGGCCATAACAACTATAAACAATGGTTGCATGTTTCCCAAAATCGAAGCAATACCTGCTCCCGTGCGCCCAGCACTCAAAAACATCGCTGCGTAATTGATCGTAGTTGCAGTTACCGCCATAACCAAAATCCAAGGCCACAATTTCCGTTCCGGCCAAAGAGGTAATTTTAGGAACCAGAGTGTCAACATTATCGCCACACCGCCAATTAAAACGCGGAGGGCGCTAAACAAGAATGGCGGGGCATAAATCAGGCCGGTTTTAATTGCCGTAAAACAAATTGCGTAAGCCACAACAATCGCGAACATCACTGCAATCGGATAATATTGTCGCACCATGTTTAGTGATTAACTTAAGCACTACACCCGTTACCGCCCCGCGGTGACTGTGGCCGAGCAACTTCAGAAACAATTCTAGCGTACCCTTGAGCGCTAGAATAATTTAGACCGAGAATTTCCTGTGGATTTACATTCTTCCAATCAACGCCTTTATTTTCTAGGTAAGTGGCAATGGTTAAATAGGTGTCGGGGAACCAGTAAGAATTAACCACTAGAGCAACCTGGTACATTTCTGATTCACTCACGCCTTGTGAGACCATGAGTTCTAGCAGGCCGAGCATGGCCATGCCATGGTTGCAGTCGGGGAAATGCGTTGAATTACCGCAACACGGTCGATATATGTCTCTCGATACTTTATCCACGAGAGCCTGCTGTTCTGGTGTCAATGCAAAAAACTCGTGTCGACTGTAATGATCCATAGCGTTCCCCTTCGCCAGCGTCCAACCGCCAGTGGAAGCGAAATTTTCGGCTCCACCATATGTCGGATCTACCATCTCACCAGAATCCAGGATGGGATTTTTACTAGCCAGACCCAAAGCCCAAAACAAATTAAGCAGATAGCCAGCATTGTCCATTGTCATTTTAAGTTTGCCATCATTTTGCCCAAGCAACAGATTTTTATATTCAGCGGTGAAAGTTCCACGCTGATTGTAGATCGTTTCAAATTTATTCTCGTCAATTACCCCAACATCAACTAATTTCCGCCCCAGATTCCCCCAACGGATTGGCAAAACAACGCCTGCGGACGGTAAGACTTTTTCTTCCAAGGCACTCTCTCTCGTCGGCGGAGAAATTGAAATTTCTCTTCCTGTCGCGTAAACCAACGCCCCGGCAATAATAATTACTCCGACTAAAATATTTTTTGACATAAATTTCGATTAATTTTTAACAACAATTTTCCATCTTTTTTCTAAGTTCTTCAGCTTGTTTCGATTCTTGATTACCCCTTCCTGGTTCACTTTCCCGTATTTTGAAGACAAGTGTCACGATTAAAGCAAGGGTCATTCCGCCAGCAAGAATCAACCACTTGCCGACCAGCAGACTATAGGCGACCAAAAATCCTAGCGATGTGAAAGTTGTTTTCCAAACCAAAACAAATTTCGGTTCAACAAATCGCTCGAGTTTAGACATTGAGCCAACGACAGTCCCACCCATAAGAAGGGCGGGGATTGTAAGATCAATCCGATAAGCCAGCCAGTGAGCGATCAACAACCAAGCCCAAGTGCCAGACACCCCCGCACAAATCGGACAAAGCGATAACGGAAGAAACCGGTTAATCAACCGAACCAAACCAGTTAGGATAAGGATTGAGATAATGGCAATAATCATAGGTCTGATCTTAGATTAAGAAGATTAGACTGCCAATAATAATCATGGCGAGCCCCGCCCAGAATCGGACGCCTTTCATGTTTGTTTTCTTCCATTCCTGCATTTTATCAACAATTGCTTTATCGGCCGCGATCCATAGAACAACCAGGAGTGGCAAGGTGAGAATCAGATTGTAGAGCACGAGATAACCGAAGCCGGTAAGATAAGTAACCTGATCACGAAGCAAACCGATGATCATCAGGTACGGTCCGCCCATGCACGGGAATTGACAAATGCCGACCAAAAGTCCCAGCCCGAACGCGGCCGGGAATGAAGCCTGCTCCATGAGGCGTCCCATGACCGTGTGGGAAACCGAAGGAATTTTGAGTTTGATCGGGAATTTCGGGAAGAACTCGTTGAGAAGATTGATAATTCCGAAGACTATCAGAATCATTGCTCCGAGCTTACCCATAAAGTGGGGCGTGTTGAATAAATGCAGAACTTTAAGAATACCGAGCCCGATCAGGAGATAAGCCACAAAAATTCCGGCAATGTAGGTGCCACCGATCTGAAGAATTTTCTTTCTGGCCATTTGCATTCCAAAAAGGAAGGCAATGGTAATGAGGAGAATAGAAAATGAACACGGATGGACACTGTCGAGGAGAGCGGATATCAGAACGAGTGGCAAAAGCCACGCCCCTTTATTGCTCAAGTTCCAAATGATCGAGGCTGTCCCAGAGTTATACTTCAAAAGCACTACTCCCACAATGGCAACGACGGTCATTATAATTATAGTTGTTATTCTTCTCATGATTGTTAGGGGGTAACCACTGCTTTTATCTCCAGCTGGAGTGTGTCACCAAACTCGTCAGTGAGATAAATAAATCGATTAATTGCTCCGACGCCGGCTGGCCCATGAGCGTTTGGATCATACACAACCTTTAGCTCTCGCGATTCTCCGGTCCGAATGGTTTCGTTTGCCGGGGGCACATATCCACCATGCCCTTCCATGCCGAACGGTCCTTTTTCTCCGCCGATACTCTCAATGTAGACATTGGTACACATACATGAAGTGCTGATTTTCTTAACCAAGATATCCTTGTCTGAAGAGTTGGTAACTCTGAAAACATGATCAACTAATCCATTCTTCATCGATATCGTTCCGAAATCGTAAAGTTTTTCCAATGCTGAGAGAGAACTTATTTCTCCAGGATTTTGTAGAGCTCCGGTAGTTTGACTACTCCGACCCCACAACATGAGACCAACGAATCCAAGTACGATTATTATGCTGATGATAATTGTTTTTGTTTTTCCCATAGTGATATTAGTGAATTAGAAAATAAAAAATCCCCTTAGAGGGATTGAGGGCACGCGGCATAAAATCCGTTCGATTCCGCTGACCGGCGGACGGTTTTATGTCGATACCCTAGAGAAACGCCGGACTATTTTCGTGAAGTGCTAACCAACGAGTAAGTCTATGTCGGGAAGATAAATTGAGGTCAAATCGATCTAGTCGCTTAGACCGGCGATATGCCAGCTTGGGTAATATCAAATTACCCCACAAAGTGCTGAGAGTAACTTCAATCGCTACAAATAAAGAAAAGATCAGCGACAAAGTCACGATGTCATTGCGAGTAGCAGTTGAGAAATTCTTAAAAGCCCCGAAATGGAAAGCTAGATAATCAACCAGATCAACCTGCTTGGGACAAGCTACTCCTTGAGTGACCGCCACGATGCAGCCGTCATTGTGGTTTTGCATACCCAGATGCATACCCAAAATACCAAAGACAGCCAAACTAAGAAAACTAACAAGCAACAAAATGACAAACGGAGATCTCATAAAGTATGAGAGTTAGTCTATACCCCTATGCCCTATCTAGCAAGAGCTTGGGTGTGGAAAACTTAAATCTGCTGTTCATGCTTACTCCAAACTGCCAGACTTGGACTCGAACCAAGATACTGAGCTCCAAAGGCTCATGTCCTACCATTAGACGATCTGGCAAACCCTCAAACTTTACAAGGTTATTGTGTCGGGCGCAATGTCGGCCCCACCTTCTCCGCCAGAGTTTCAGCCTCGGTGAGTAAGCGTTCGAATTCAGCGAGGCCGGATTGCCAAAAGTTCGGATCGCCGATATCGATTCCGAGGCGAGCGAAAATCCGCTCGGGCGAATCGGCGAGGCCGGCCGAGAGGAATTCTTTCACTGCCACAATTTTACTTTTATCCTCACGAACTAATCGCTGGAAAGCTTTAGCAATGAGAAGACCACTAGCGTAAGAGTAGACGTAGAACGGTCGACGAAAATGCGAGACGTAGATCCACCACCGACCAGCTGATTCCGGTCGCTCGACGGCCTCACCAAGATAATCACCGAGGTGTTTGGAAAAAAGATTACTAATCACTTCTTGCGCCAGATAACCGGCGGCGCGATGTTCAGTGTGCAATTCACGCTCAAAACGATAGAAAGCCACCTGACGGAAAATTGTCGCCACTTCTGAATCGAGCTCGGCCATAAGAAGAGTGAGACGATGAGCTTCGGTGGTTTCATTAAGCAAGCGTTCCAAAACAAAATTCTCGAAGAAGGTACTCGCCACTTCAGCCGTTGAAGTTGGCGTCCCGAAGTTGAGTGCGTTCTGTCGCACTCGAATCAACTCATTATTGATCCCGTGCCCGACCTCGTGAGCCAAGGTAAGCACATCGCGAAGCGAATCATTATGATTCAGGAGAATGTAAGTTGGTTGAGTAATAAGTCCATGCCAACAGAAGGCACCCGATGCCTTCCCCGGCCGCGGCAAAACATCAATCCGACCATCGCGAGTAAAGGAATCAAAAATTTTGGCAAATTCACCATCTAGATTATCGAGTACTTCGGCGACCACAGCCACGGCTTTTGGATATTTCCAATCACGAGGCAATTCTCCGATCGGTGCTACACGATCGTGGAAAGCTAAGCGATCTTTCCCCAATAACTTGGCCTTAAGCTTGTAATAACGTCGAGATAGGTCAAAACGCTCGGCGACCGTCGAGATTAAAGTGTCCACCACTTGAGAATCGATGTCATCGGCCAGATGGCGAAGCAAGTCCGGACGGGTAACCTGGCGCAAATCGTCATCCACTCGCTTGGTGGTGAGAATCGCATTAAGTTCGGCCTCGGCCGTATCAACATGAGTACGAAAAATATCATCAAGAGCAAGCGCGGCATGATCGCGCACTACCTGCTCCGGTGACTCCAGCAAACCGAGAAGGCCAGCGAAACTTTTTACCTCTTCTTTTTGCCCAATCGAGATTAGCACCATTCTCTCTTCTCGCGACAGAAGCTTCTCTACTAAACGCTCCCAATCTCCCCACGCCGGTCCAGAATAAAGATTCGTAATTTTCTCCTCCCCTTCAGGTAAGAGATAACGCGCCTCGGCAAAAAGCCGTTCTAATAAATGCCGGTAGGGCTCAAGTTCGGGGGTGGTGAGAAAACTTTTTTGAACGGCCGCGCTCACTCGAGCTAAGCGATGAGTGAAAAACAGGAGATCATTGCCAATCTCTTGTGTTACCTTCTCTGCTCGCGCGAGGCGCGCTCGCGTCACAGTATCACGCATATCTTGCTGGCTCGCCAAGAAGGCATATGGCGAAGCGCGACCACCAACTTCACCTTTGTCTTCACTGCTATCTCGTTCTAATTTCTCGTATTCCTCTAACGCTTGAGCGAGAATTTTGGATTGAGTGAGATAATCGTCGCGCTCTCGCCAGCGAGCGGCGAAATCGCTCGCGGTCGCCTTCGAGCGAGCGAGGTCAGCATCGAAGGCGATCTCACTCCCGTCGCCCGGAATAAGTGGCGAGAGATCCCAAACGGTTGGCAAGGTTTTTTGATTTGGGATTTTAGACATGTTTAGAGAGCAATCCAACAATCCGGAAAACCGCAAGCTCGAGGGGTAATTCAGGAATATATGATCGACCGAGCTCATCGTAGGTCATGAGTAGTTCGCGGAGGATAAGTGAGAGTGAGGCCGACTCCGGCCGAGCGGCAAGCACGATAACAAATTGTCGCTCGGCTTCCCCTAACGGTGCAACAAGCTCGTGACCAAGAGTCGGCGCAAATTTAAAAAACATTATCTGGCGAATTAAATTGAGAACCAGCTTGAGAAAAACCCGCGGCTCACGATGGAGATCGGTGACTTGCCGAATTGCCGTGAGTCCTTTCTCAATATCTCGGCTAACCAGAGCATCGATAAATTGAAAGATGAGTTCGCTCTTCGGCGCACCACTGATTGAAGAAACAAGTGTAGCGGTGATAGTTCCCCCCGCCGTCGCCCCAAAAGTTTGCTGAAGTACTCCCAAAGCATCGCGATAAGAACCATCCCCGAGAATAGCGATTAGGTTGAGGGCGGTTGGTTCAAGTTTACGTCCTTCTTGTTTGGCCGCTCGGGCAATCACCAGGCGAAGTTCATCGATCCCTGGTTGACGAAAAGTGAAAGTCTGACAACGAGAGATAATTGTTTCAGGAAGCTTGTGTAATTCGGTGGTGGCAAGAATGAAAATGACGTGGCTCGGTGGTTCCTCCAGCGTCTTGAGCAGAGCGTTGAAGGCCTCTTTGGTCAACATGTGCACCTCATCAATAATATAAATTTTATACTTCGACTCGAAAGGAAGGGTCCGCACCGCTTCGCGGAGCTCGCGGATCTCATCAATGCCCCGGCTCGAGGCGGCGTCAATTTCATAAAGATCGCGAGGTGAAGTCTTAAGTTCTTTAGCCAGAATTCGAGCAACAGAAGTCTTGCCCGTCCCCCGCGAACCGGCAAAGAGATAAGCGTGAGCCACCGTCCCTTGTTTGATCGAACCCTGAAGCACTTGGATAATCGGTTCTTGCCCAACCACTTGAGCGAAACCATTGGGACGATATTTGCGATAGAGGGCTAATTCAAACATGTGGCCTAGTATAGCGGAAAAATTGATGGGAAAAAAGTAACCCCGCTGGCCGTGAAGCGAGCGGGGTCGAAACTAACCATCAATAGGGGTGGGGGTTTCTAGAACCTTGTGCGTCACGAGTCTGCCATGAAAGATCTGCAACGAGAATTCTCCACCACACAAACACCTTTGTCTCAACGGCTTCCGGGGAAGGAATGTCCCATAAAAGCTTAGTTCGCGGAAACACCATGGACAAATGTGATGGCGAAAAAATCTATTGTTGTTCAGTCTCTCCCTCTTTATTTTTTTCGCCATCGTTGGCTCTCCTTTTTTTCACCCAGTCTCGCACATCTTATCCAGATCACGTCCATAATCTTCTTGAGTAGAAAGTTGTCCATCATTTCTGGCAAAAGCGCGTCGGTCACAGGCCGGACAAACGAAAATCCCCCCACCAGTAAAATGACTCTGTTTGAATGTGTCAATCACACCATCGCAACCAAAATATGGGCAAGCCTTCATTCCAGTAATGTTAAAAAGTGCAGTGTCGGACATTTTTAATCTCCTGTAAAAGATCAACATCGTTCGCCAAGGCCATCCTTGACTCCTAACCACTAGTGTAGCACGTTCGCCAGATATTTGTCAATTATTTCTTCCACAATGACTACGTTGGGAGCTTTCATTAATTCTTGGCGCAATTGATCGGCCCCCGGCCAACCAGTAACATAGGCCTTATAATGTTTCTTCATTAGAGCAAAACTTTTTACTTTCCCTAAAAGTTTCTCGAAAAGTTTGGTGTGTTCGATAAGAACACACAAGCGTTCCCCTAAGGCGAGACCTTGGGGGTCAAAGGTCTCGCCTTTAATTCCATCAGTAAACAACCACGGATTACCGAAAATTGCCCGCCCGAGCATGATTCCATCCACATGAGTTTCGTCCACTCGACGGCGAGCTTCGACCAAATCAGCGACATCGCCGTTACCAATAATTAGCGTCTTCGATTTCGCTTGATCGCGAATCTTGACCGCTCGTGCGAGCGCCTCCCAATGTGCTGGCACCTTTGACATTTCCTTCCGTGTTCGCGCATGAATGGTAATCGCGGCCAAATTGGTCTCGAGAAGGGTTGGTAACCATCCGCCATTAGGCAGATCGAGTTCATCACAATGATAACCGAGGCGCGTCTTAATCGAGACCGGAAGTTTAGGCGCCCCTTCTCTCGCCGCACAGATAATCTCTTGAACTAGTTTTGGATTCTTGATGAGAGCCGCACCGGCCCCCTGTCTTTCCACCGTTCGATCGGGGCAACCCATGTTGATATCAAGACCATCGAAGCCAAGGTCTTGGATTAACCGCGCCGCTTCTCTCATTTTCTCCGGGCGAGCCGTGAAGAGTTGCGCGACAATCGGCCGTTCACTCTCGGAGTAAAGGAGATCAACGAGCAATTTCTGTCGCCCCTGGGGATGACACAAACCATCCGCCGACACGAACTCGGTCCAAAAAACCGCTGGCCCAGCCGGTCGCGAATATTTAGCAATGATCTGTCGAAAAGCCACGTCAGTGACATTGGCCATCGGCGCCAACACAAAAAAGGGTTTAGGTAATTTATCCCAGAAACTTTTCATGCTCACAACTTAACCTATCATGGTTGGCTGTAAAACTCATTGAACTTGGCGAAAGTTTGACCAGAGACAATGCCATTGATGGGCAAGAGATTATTTTTTACTTGAAAAGCAATGACGGATGCTTCCACGCACGGACCAAAATTGCCGTTAATTGGGCAGTCATGAAGATCTCGACCAACCGGCGGATAGAGGCCATCACGATGAAGTACACTCTGAAGCATCAGTACTTCTCGACTCCCCCTAATCCCCACCTGGAGTGGCGCCGTCCAGATATGAGGCAAGAGTGTTGTCTCGGATAAAGTTTTCGGGGCATTAAAATATTTGGTGAGACCGCGCGCCGTCCGGCGCGCTAATTCATCAAGCATAACTTCTCGTGTCTCTTGTAATCTGAATTGGCTCTCGGTGATATACCCATACTCAATAAGGAAAGCGGCCGAGATGCGCGAAGCGTTCGCCCCCACCGCAATTAATTCCTGGTCTTCAATCGGACTGTTGGCTTCTGCGGGTAAATTGGAAACCGGAACAACCGCCGCAAGCTCGTCCTCGACCGCCGCCGCGAGTTCACGACTCACCCGAGCGTTGGGCAATTGCCGTTCGGGAATATAAATCGAGAAACCGCTATACTTACCACTTCCCCGTCGGCCCGGGTAATCGTTGAAATGAATGTGGAGCGTCAAGTCAACATGATTGTCATTGGCCCAACGATTGATGCCGTAAAGCCGGGTGGAAACTTCATCCGGAGCAAAGTTGTGATGAATTGGTTGAGTAGACAAGGTCACATCGCCATTCGCGAGCAGTGACGCAAATTCCATTCGAAGTTTGGAACGAAAGGAATTGATTGCCTCACGTTCGCGTTCGAAATAAGTGGCGAAATCTGCTTGATATTCACCAGTGCTAAAATCGCGAGTGGTAAGCACTCGCCACTTGTCAGTACGTTCTAAATCAGCTTTAAGTCGTTCTGCAAGAGCGATGGTGAGATCCGCCTCTCGAAGATTCCCATTAATCGCTCCCGGGTATTCTGGATCATGGCCGGGAACAAGGAGAATGGTGAAGGCCCCACTAGCGTAACGGGTTTGCAAACTCTCTGGCGTGACCGTCTCACGAAAAACTTGACTGACTAAACGACCGATAATCACCGGGTAGTCTCCGTGTTCATTCGGCAGAAGCCAAACAAGAGCTAGAGTCAATAAGCCCAAAAAACCAAGAATGAACCGCTTCATTTAATTTGAAGAGTAAATGGTGTCTTATCGCTGGGAATGGTGGGAATGAACTCGATAGTTTGGCCACTTTTCAGTTGGCCGGTGAGCATCGCGTCAGCGATCAATTGCTCAACCGACACCTCAATAAATCGGCGTAGCGGTCGCGCCCCAAATTGTTGATCCGCTCCTCGTTCCACCAACCGATCGACCAAGGGATTGGTGATACTAATAATGATCCCCTTTTCTTTGAGTCGACCAGCCAACGCTTCGAGCATCAGTCTCGCCACCAACCGAAGATCATCGGCCCCAAGAGGATTAAAGAGAACAACGTCATCGAAACGATTGATCAATTCGGGTTTGAAAATTCCTTGCTTGATAATAGTATCGATGATCGTCCGTTCGGCCTCAAAGAGTCGCCGACCACTCTTGACCATATCCCAAATCAGCGGCGCGCCGGCATTTGAGGTCGCAATAATAATCAAGTGGCGAGCGTTAACTTTCTCCCCTTTCATATCAGTAAAAAAACCTTCGTCAAAAATCTGCAAGAAGAGATCGTGCAGGGCATCGTCGGATTTTTCAAACTCGTCGAGCAAGAGAACGCTATAAGGCCGCTCGCGAACCAGATTGGCAAGCATTCCGGGCTCGCCACTTATCGACGAACCAATCAGGCGCGCGAGGGCGCCGTCACCCTGAAATTCTGACATATCAAGCCGGATGAAAGATTCTTCCGAACCGAAGAAAACAGCCGCCAGAGCTTTGGCTGTTTCGGTCTTTCCCACGCCCGTGGGACCCAAAAAGAGAAAGGAACCGATTGGGCGTTTGATATTTCTAATCCCCGCTCGACTCCGACGCATGGCTCCAGCAATCGCGACAATCGCTGGATCTTGGCCAACCACTCGAGCGTGGAGCATAGCTTCGAGTTTAAGCAATTTCTCCCGTTCGGCGACCCCCACTGGACCAACTGGAATCTTCAATTTCTCCTCGGCATAAGCAAGCACTTCTAATTTGCCGATTATCACAATCTTTTTTTGGTGCGCCCAAATCGGCAATTCCAAAAGTAGATCGACGGCCTCATTCTCGATCGAGCCGGCCGTAACATGTTCATTGGCTAAATCGAGAATAGTGAGTAAGGCTTGGTAAGTGAAGGTGAGGTGATAGTGGTATTCGAGCAATGAAGCTCGATTTCCTAATTGCGCCAACAAAATATCTGGTGACATTTCGACAACCATCACAATTTCCAATCGGTTAGTTAATTCTGGCAACGGTTCAACTACTCGATGATAAGCTTCATTCGATGCTAAAGCCACGAGCGGCAAGGCGGCAGAGGCTAAGAAGGGATTGAGTAATTTCTCGATCGAAACACCGACGGTTCTCGCGCCGACGATCAACCCGGGTAAATCATCAATGATCAGAAGGATATTACCGGCAGCCAGAACTTCACGAACGATGATTAGAAGTTCGTTCTCCAAAGCTTGAGCCACCGTCGAAGAGGCTAAGAAACGAGCTGTCTCGAAAAGCATTGGTCGACGATGCTCAAGCACTGGCACCACCCAACCCCGTTTGATTAATTTAACAAGTTCGAAAATAACTGCTTTAGAACTGGCACTATCGGCCGGACCAACCAAGAGAGCGTTGGCTTCTTTATCGCGAGCCAAAATAGTTTCTACTTGAGCAACGATCGGTGTTGGTTCAAGTAAATCGTCAGAATGGAGCGTGGTCTCAGGCGACAAGCGCAGATCAGTGGCATACCGGTCGAGATGTACGGTCTCGCCATAAGACCAATCCTTAGCTAGCCCGGGGATACGCGCGAGACGTTCGCGTGACCACCAGGCTTCAGCCAGTTGTTCACTAGATAATTGACGAGTAAACCAAATCGCGGCGCCAACCAAATCATCACGTCTAATCTCGAATCTAAGCAACCACTTCGCAAAATCGGGGAACTGATCGAAAAGCCAACCCACCAAGCGTTCGAGGGTTAGAAGTTTCCCCGGTTCAATCGGTGGGGGAAAAATCACTCCCTCCGAACGTCGCGTGCCGCGATATGTCTCAAGGAAACCGAGTAATGCTGCTTGGGGAATACCGAGTCGGAGCATAAAAAACAAACCCTCTTCCGAGATAAGATAGGCAATGAGTGGATCCGGTTCTTCAGCGCGGTAAAGCAGGCGACCAATTTCGAAAGTAAAAAGGTCTTGGGCGCCTCCCGAAGCTGGTGTGAAATAATGAGCGCGGAAATAGGCTTCGAATAGATAGATGCTGAACCAAACTGAAAAAATAACAAACAAACCGCCAACCAGTCTGGGAACCAGAGCTTGAAGAAAATTGAAATGAGCGGCGAAACTAGGAATAATTGGCGACAAACTGGCGATAATTAAAACCACGATCAGTGACAACACCAACCAAGTAAGTAAACGGAGCAAAGTGTGCCGTTCACGGTGGCCGACTATCCCGTCGAGAATCAGGAGTGGATAGAAACGACTAGTAACTAATTGTGATCGATAGGGATACATAATTTTAGGTCAAAAAAAGTAAATAGAAACCAATAATAAATGAGACGGCAATTACCAACGGGGCAAAGAAAAAAATAATCGTGAGAAAAATTCCCAAAGAGGAAGTGAGGAACAAAGCAACAAAACCAACAACCAAAAAAACAATACGCATAACTAACCCAAAAAGCCGCATCAAGACGTTAACGATGATGGTTTCGAGAACACCTTCAGGATCGAAACCTCGACGATAAGATTCTCCTAATCGTCGCCAAGGAGTGAACAGTGTTCGCCCCAAAACTGGAATTGAAAAAAAATGGTAAATAAACCATAGAAAATCGGCTAGAAGACGAATGCAACCGACTAAACCATTAGTATAATGCCACGCGAAATAACGACTAAAAAATGTAAAAAGGATCATACCCCATTATTATGGCATAAATTTATAAAAAACCTTACGCTCAAAACGAATATCTAAAGATTCGAGTGCGGAGGTCAGGAGATCGTACTCAGCGAGAAAAGCCGGGGAAGAGAGAGTGGCCACGAGTCGTGAACCAACAACAACCAGAGAATCACGACGTGCCACCAAAAGATACCAACCATGAGAATCCTGTCGGATATTGCGAATATTAAAATTGTAATCAACCGGCGCCCCAAGTGAAACTTTATCCACAGTTTGATTGGCAAACTCGGGAGCAGTTTGGAGTAAACGATTAATGGTCGCTCGGAGATTAAGCAGATGCTCGAAGTCGGCCATTGGAAGCGGTCGACTACCAACTGAAATTGGCGATGAGAATCCGGTCAACGTAAAGAGGGGGGCATTGGAAAATTGAGGGGCCGGAGCGTAGAAAAGACCGGAGTTATCTACAAAGTAACATTGGTCTTCTCCACACCCAAGGGCAACTGGTTGGCGTTCTTCAACCACCACTTGCAGTGTTCCAAAAACGGGACTCGCCACATTAATCAGCGCTAATTCTGGAAATTGTCGATGGAGAATATCAAGAAGCACTGTGCGAGGATAAAACCAATTAACTCGTCGGCGGAAAAGACCGAGATATTCTCCAGACAAAACGCCATCAATCACTCCAGTTAAGTGCGCGGTTGGGATCTTTTCATTACCAATAATAATCAAACGAGTTAACGCAAATGACGGGATGTTCCAAAAATACCAAGCCACGAAAGATAAGAGGAGGAGGAAAAGGAGAATAATAACCACGGCGCGGCGAAAATACTTTTTTCGCCGCGCGCGACGATTGATTCTTAAAATTTCACGATGCGATGCCATGCCCAATTATCGCTTGACCATGGAGATAAGGGCGGAGAACTTCGGGTATGGTGACGGTACCATCCGCTTGCTGATAATTCTCAACCATTGCGGCTATAAGCCGCGGAGTGGCCACCGCCGTCGAGTTGAGTGAATGGGCAAAACGCGGCCGGCCATTTTCATCTCGGTAACGAATATTAAACCGGCGGGTTTGGAAGTCGTGATAATACGAGGCGCTTGAACCTTCTCGATAAATATTTTGGGCTGGAAACCAAATTTCAGTGTCATATTGCTTAACCTTACTTAAAGATAAATCCCCACCGCAAATGAGCAAACGACGATAAGGTAATTTGAGCGACTCTAAAAATTTTTCATAATTGCGATTAATTTCTTCATGAAGCTTGGCGGACTCGGTGTGATCGGCGCGACATAAGATTAGTTGCTCAAGTTTAAAAAATTCGTGGACCCGAATCAAACCTTTAGTGTCTTTGCCATAACTCCCCGCCTCACGACGAAAGCAGGGTGAAAATGCTAAGTAACGCCTTGGGAGTTCCGTGGCCGGCAAAATCTCATCGGCATGATAAGCCATCATTGGCACTTCAGCCGTGCCAGAGAGATAATCGTCGTCTTGAGTTTTATAAAGATCATCGGCTTCGCGTGGCAGGTGACCAGTACCATAAAAATATTCTTTCTTAATAATCGCCGGCGCGATAAAAGACGTAAAACTTTTCTGGCCGAAAAATTCCCGAGCATAGTTGAAGAGGGCCCAAGACAATTCTGTCCCCGCACCTTGCAAAAAGTAGCCACGGAAACCATGCACCTTAATCCCCCGCTCGAAATCAACCAGCTTCAAGGCCGACATGAGCTCAATATGATCTTTTGGCTGGAAATCAAATTTCGGTTTGTCCCCCCACACTTGCACTTCTTGATTCTCCTTCTCGCCTGCTCCCTCGGGAACAGAAACATCCGGTAGGTTGGGCACCTGAAGCATCAGAGTTTGCCAACGTTTCATTATCACCACCAAATTATCTTCCTCCACCTTGAGCCCAGATTTAAACTCGGCCATCTCGGTAATCAATTCGGCCCGGGACTCGGGCGAGGCCTTAGCTACTTCTTGACCAACGACATTTTGCCGCGCTCGCGCCTGTTCAACCTTGGCCAGAATCGCCACCCGTTCGGCGTCTACCTTCAGCAACTCATCGAAATCGATGGTCACCCGCTTCTTCCTGATCGCATCTTTAACCAAATCCGCATTCTCCCGAATAAATTTAATATCGAGCATGGCTATAGGATAGCAAAAACACCTTAAATTAACTGCTTGACAATGTGGATAAATTAATATAGTGTAATTTTGGTTGTCAAAAAATGATTCCGGATAGAACCTTGTTAAGAAAGGAAATCATATGGCAAAAAGCCACAACAAGCCATTGGAGATCCAGAACTGTTTTGGGCACGGAAGAGATACTCGAGCTAAAAACGGGATTTGTGCCTTATGTTGGGGACCGAGATCGCGCAATTCCAAAGATTCAAACCGATAACATTGGATTCCGATGAACTCTATCACGGATCGAAACGCAATGATGTCTGAAACTTATTCTTTTGCCAACCGCCCGAAGTATTAACGCGCTGGGCGGTTTTTTGTTTTCTCTTATTTTCCCCCTCTATGCTAAATAGCCCACGATCGTCGTGGATTATTTAGCATACAGCTGATTTGGATGAGAAAAATTTATGCTACAATCACCGAGTGCGAACCAAGAATGAGATCAGGAAATTAACACCCGAAGAATTTCCAACAGCGCTGATGGAGATGGCTGATCCGCCGAAGGAACTCTACCTGGAAGGGATTTTGCCCAATCCAAATGAGTTTGTCTATCTCACCGTCGTTGGCTCGCGAAAAATGACACGCTACGGCCAAGAGGCCTGCGATTTCTTGATTCACGGTCTCGCTGGTTATCCAATCGTCATTGTCTCTGGTTTGGCGATTGGCACCGATACCATTGCCCATAAATCGGCCCTCGACACTGGGCTTCCGACTATCGCTATCCCCGGCTCCGGGCTTGATCGCGCTGTCCTCCACCCTCAATCCAACTACCGCCTAGCTGATCACATTCTTGAAACCGACGGGGCATTACTCTCTGAATTGCCCCCGACCGCACCAGCCGGCATTCATACCTTCCCTCGCCGTAATCGGATCATGGCCGGACTCTCGAAAGCCATTTTAATCGTTGAGGCCGGCGAGAAGTCTGGTACGCTCATCACCGCTCGCCTCGGCCTCGACTACAACCGCGAGGTCGGCGTCGTCCCCGGCTCCATTTTCTCTCCTCAATCTCATGGCACTAATCAGCTTATCCGCCAAGGTGCCACACCCATTACCAGTAGTGCGGACATTTTAGAAATGCTCGATCTTAAGATAGGCGATGATAAAATTGAAACTCTTAACCTTAACTTGCTCTCACCCGACGAACGAAAGATCGTTGATCTCCTCTCAATTGAACCATTGCCACGTGATGAGCTGATCCGTCGTCTAAAACGACCCGTAAGTGAGATCAACGTTCTTTTGGTAACAATGGAACTGCGGGGCTTGACAAAAGAAACCTTCGGCGAAATTCGTCTTCAATTATCCACAGGTCAAATGCTTGACACTTAAACTGATCGTGCTAAACTCGCACTCGGATTGGTCACGGGGTTGTCTTTTTTTCTGAGTTGGAGGTGCATGGATGATTACTCCACCGCACGAAGTGCTCCCTCGAGCTCCCGATTGGTTTCTTCTTTGTTCTGTCGGCGGACCACTGTTCTAAACTTCGTGTTCCGTAATCGGTTTTCTTTTTCGAGCGCATCGTACCCCACGATGCGCTCTAATTTTTTGTTTTTACTGGAAATCATTTGCAAAAAAATCTCAGCCGTAGTACTAATGTAATCCAATGTCCAAACAACTTGAGAAAAAATTACTCATCGTCGAGTCTCCGGCGAAAGCAAAAACGATTGGCAAATATCTTAGTTCAAAGTATCGCGTGTTGGCCAGCGTCGGTCACATTCGCGATTTACCCAAATCAAATAAGAACGCGGTTGATATTGAAGCCGGCTTTGTTCCTCACTACGAAATTGTTAAGGGCAAAGAATCTATCGTTGATGAACTCACTCGGGCAGCAAAAAACGCCTCAAACATTTTCCTTGCCACCGACCCCGATCGCGAAGGAGAAGCAATCGCTTGGCATATCGCGGAAGCGATTGGTCTTATCAATTCAAAGAGAAAACGAGTAGTTTTCCACGAGATTACGAAAGAAGCCGTTGAGAAAGCGCTAACCGAGCCACGAGAAATTGATAAAAATCTCCTTCGGGCTCAAGAAGCACGACGAGTCCTTGACCGACTCTTCGGTTATGATCTCTCGGGACTCATCTGGCAAAAACTTCGCTATGGCCTCTCGGCTGGCCGTGTCCAGTCCCCCGCTCTCCGCATCTTGGTCGAACGCGAAAAAGAAATTCGTGCTTTCATTCCCGAGAAATATTGGGTGATCACCGCCTGGCTCAAAACCGAGAAGGACCAAGAAATTGTCTTCACCGCGACTGTTGAGCCGAGAACGGAACTAGAAGCCAAAACAATCGCTGAAGCCGGACGAACCGCGAAATGGCGAGTGGGTAATGTCACCGCCAGAGCTCTCGCCCGCCACCCGCGACCGCCCTTCACCACTTCAACTCTCCAACAAGCCGCGTCTTCACGACTCGGTTTCTCGCCGGCGATTACGATGCGTCACGCTCAACGACTCTACGAAGCAGGTCTCATCACTTACATGCGAACCGATAGTACAACGATGAATGCCGGAGCCGTGCGCGACATTATCGCCCTCGCTCGTACAGAATACGGTGAAAGTTACGCCGATAAACCACGACTCTATCGAACTAAAACTAAGAACGCTCAAGAAGCTCACGAAGCAATCCGACCGACGAAAATTGGGACCAACCATGCCGGTGGCAGTGAAGGTGAAAAAAGATTATACGATCTAATTTGGCGACGAACGGTAGCCTGTCAAATGGCCGAGGCCAAAGGCGCCCAAACCACAATTACCACCGTGACCGACGACCCCGCCGTGCCCACCTTTACCGCGAGTGGTTATCATCTCACCTTCGACGGCTGGCTCCGCGCTGACCCGGCGGCCCGCGGTGAAGAGAGGGAACTCCCTAAGGTTAATGATAACGAACCACTTGAATTGGAGAATATCGCGAGCGAGGGTAAAGAAACGACCCCGCCCAATCGTTACAGCGAAGCCGGCTTAGTCAAAGAATTGGAGAAACGTGGCATCGGCCGACCGAGCACTTATGCCTCAACAATCAAGACGATCGTTGATCGCAATTATGTTGAAAAAATTAATCGCTCCCTCCAGCCAACCGCAACAGGTGAGGTGGTTAGCGATTTCTTAGACCAGAACTTCCACGATTACATTAGCGATTCCTTCACGGCCAAAATGGAAGATGAGCTCGACGAGATCGCCAACGGGCGTCTCGAATACACTAAATCACTCAAGAGTTTCTATGGGCCATTTCACCAGGTAGTCTTGAGTAAGAAAAAAATTCCCAAGATTAGCAATCTAGGAGACGGGCCGATGGAAATAAAGTGCCCAACTTGTGATGGCGGAATGGTGTGGAAATTAGGTCGCAATGGCAAATTCTTAAGCTGTGCCCAGTTTCCCGATTGCACTGGGTCGCGAAGCGCCGAAGGCGAAGCGATGCTCGGACCAAAAGAGACGGGTGAAAAATGCCCGGATTGCAAAGATGGAAAACTGGTCGAGCGCGATGGCCGCTTCGGACGCTTCGTTGCTTGTTCTAATTATCCAAAATGCAAATTTGTGAAGCAAGATAAGACGGCCACGGCGGCGGCCGACACTGGTGTCAAATGCCCAGTCTGCAACAAGGGGACAATGGCCGAACGACGCGGACGTTATGGTCTCTTCTATGGTTGCACTAATTATCCCACTTGCAAGAATGCCATCAAAGCGAAACCGACCGGTAACCTCTGTCCCCAGTGCGGTGCCTTAATGATGGAAGGAACGAAAACAATTCCGGTTCGTTGCTCCGACAAAGCTTGTTCAAATCACCAGCCACTAAAGACTAAATCGTGAAATTTTTTATATTGTAAAGCTCGTCTTCGGAGTCTGATTCGAGATTAGAAACAGGATCAGATATTTGATCGGGGGCAACAGATGGGTCCGTCGGCACAATAACTTCAAGTGGGCCAAGATCGCTGGCGGTTAAACGATCAAGAAGATTGCGCAGATCGTCGGCCGAGAAAAAATCAATCGTCACCTTCCCCCCCGATTCCCGCTTCTCCACCGAGACGCGAGCGCCGAGCGTCTCGGTCAGCTTCTGCTCGAGCTCAACAATCGCCGGATCGAGAATATATTCTTTCTTGCGTACCCGGTCATTGGCAATCCGCCGTGCAATCTGTTCCGCCTCACGCACATTGAGTCGTTTGAGGGTAATTTCTTGAAAAAGATTTTTCTGGGCTTCGGGGTGATCAACGAGCATGAGGAGCGGTCGCGTATGGCCCTCGGTAATTTGGCGAGTAGTAATCGCATCGAGCATCTCTTCCGACAAGGCCAAGATTCGCAAGGTGTTAGTCACGTATTCGCGGCTCTTGCCCACCTTCTTGGCAATCTCGGTGTGCTTCAACTTAAATTCCTTCACCAGTCGTTCGAAAGCGAGCGCGCGATCGACAGAATTCAAATCTTCCCGTTGAAGATTCTCGATGATCGCCATTTCGAGCTTCAATTTATCATTGTCGCCGCCAGCTCGAATCACACAGGGCACTTGGGAAACACCGGCGATCTGCGCGGCGCGCCAGCGGCGTTCGCCGGCAATCAATTCATACTCAACATAAAGACTTCCATCTTCTCGTTCATTCTCTTGACGCGTGAGAACTAGTGGCTGGAGGACGCCATACTGACGAATTGAATCCGCCAGATCACGCAAACGATCTTCATTGAACTCCCGCCGCGGTTGGAAGGGATTAGGTTTAATCTTAGCCACCTCGATCCAGAAAATCGAATCGTTATAGATCTCGGAAGACATAATGTCCAAATAATACCAAAAATTGCCTTTCAAGTCACTTTCAACTAAACTAAAATAGTTAAGCCTAGGTGGTGGAATGGTATACACGAAGGTCTCAAAAACCTTTGAGCGCAAGCTCGTGGGAGTTCGACTCTCCCCCTAGGCACCAAGACAAAAC
>DATDVJ010000035.1:0-16652 GCA_036517595.1 Minisyncoccota bacterium | reverse complement strand
CACAAACAAACTTTTTATCTTCATCTCAAAGAATGTGAGTTTCGTTTTAACTACCGGCGGGACGATCTTTATGCTAAACTATTGACATTATTCACCCAACGACAGGTCCTCGAATAGGTCTCTGTCCTAGTCTTGAACCTTGTTAATTAAGACTAAGCGGTTTTTGTATTGAGTGTTTTGAGATAAAAAAGAACCCCGAAACAAATCGGGGTTCGAGAGTGACATACGGAGAAGCGGACTAGGGAACGGGGGCGGACACAATTGGTGGCGATGACTCAATTTTCTCGAAATGGCACTTCCCTTCCGAGTCCTTAAGCACCAACACCTTATACGCGCCCTCCGGGATTTGAATTTCCTTTCCCAACTTCCAGAGACGAGGGTTTGCGCCATCCCGGTCCCCCAGCCAGTGGAAATCTTCCCCATCCCATTTGGCGGAACCATGGACAGTTATAAAGGAGCTATCGTTGAGTCTTTTTTTCTCTAAAGGGGTACCAATGGCTGAATTTACACCAAGGAAGAATACCCCACTTCCTAGGAATAGCTCGCCAAAAATTAAGCTCAGCCATCCTAACAAAACGTTCTGGTCTTCCTTGACGTTTCTTTGTAATGTGATTCCCCCAGCCAGCAGGAACAAAACACCAGCTGCAATCATTATTATTTGCGTTAACATGGTTTCCTTCCTATCCGGTCAAAGAACTTTGGCTTTTAGGCCTTTTCCACCAATCGAGACGATCTCGATTTCTGTGGTTATCATAGCATAAACCATGATATTTTGTCAATAGGTCAAAAAGGGGCCATGCGCTAAGATTATTTCATGGCGATTCTAACGATTAGGCAGAAAGAGGATCCAGTATTACGCCAGCTGGCCAAACCGGTGCCGACGATTGACTTCGACTCAACTTGGTTGTCAAAACTTGTTGGCGATATGTCAACGACTTTGGCCGCCTGCCAAGACGGCGTGGCTCTGGCTGCGCCACAAATCGGTGAATCGTGGCGCGTCTTTATCATCGGTGAACGGGCTTTCCCTCAACGGGATACTAAAAAACCGTGGTCAGAAAATCTGGTGTTTATTAATCCGATCATTACTCGTCGCTCGCGGCGACAGCTTGAGGTGTTGGAAGGCTGTCTGAGTGTGGCTAGTTGTTATGGAACGATCAAGCGCCATGAGCGAGTGAGTGTTGCGGCCCTTGATCTTCATGGCGACAAATTTACTCGTCATGCTTCTGGATTGCTGGCCCAAATCTTCCAACACGAGATCGAACATCTCGATGGAATCCTTTTCATTGATCAAGCTTGGAATCTCCACGATGTTGACCACGGTCAAGGTCATGTTTAATTTTCCCAACCTTGTCTTTTTCGGCACTGACGAGTTCGCAGTGACTGTTTTGGAGACACTGGCTGAAGCTAAAGTGTCGCCGACCCTGATTATCACGGTGCCCGATAAACCACAGGGTAAATATCTTCAACTCACTCCCCCGCCAGTTAAGATTTGGGCCGAAAAAAATAATATTCCTTACTGCCAACCTAGCAGTTTGCAGACCATCCCCTACAAGCTACAAGCTAATTCCTACAAGCTATTCCTGGTTGCCTCCTACGGCAAGCTTATTCCACCAACTATTTTTAATTGGCCTAAATTCGGCACGCTCAATATTCACCCTTCACTCTTACCTAAATATCGCGGCCCGACCCCGATCCAAAGCGCGATTCTTGATGGGGTGACCGAAACTGGTGTAACCCTAATGCTCCTCGATGCTGAACTCGACCACGGGTCCGTGCTACAAGCTACAAGCTACAAGCTACAAGCTCAAAATTTCGTTGAGGTCCGAGATGATCTAGCGTGTCTGGGAGCACAATTATTTCTTGATACGATCCCACTTTGGGTTACCGGCGAGATTAAAGCGATACCACAAGATCAGGCCCAAGCTACTTTCACTAAAAAAATTAAAAAGAAAGATGGTGAGGTTAATCTTTTCCAAGGCGACACCTTGGGGGACAAAGGCGTCGCCTTATACCGCAAATTTCTAGCTTACCAAGATTGGCCCGGGGTTTACTTTTTCATCGAACGGAATGGCAAAAAGACGCGGGTGATTATCACCGCCGCGCGTATTGTTGATAACCATTTTGTTATCGAACGCGTTAAACCAGAAGGTAAAAAAGAGATGTCGTACGCCGACTTCCACCGTGGAACTGTGCGACACTCGGTGTCGCACAAGTAATTTATTTGCTAAATCAGCCTCTCATCAATATACTGCTTGGTATGAAAATCTGGCATCTAATCTGGTCGAAAATCGGCCTTATTGTTTTGGTTATCGCAGTTGCTCTAACCTGGTGGTTCGTTGTGGATTCTAATAACACTGATCCGGATACGATGACGCTCACTCCGGGAGAATTAGTGCAAGAAGTTTCGATTTCTGGTCGAGTGGTGCCAGCGACGAGCGCTAGCCTGGCACTTAAGAAAAGTGGTCGAGTGGCCAAGATACTAGTTGAGACTGGTGATTTAGTGTGGGCTGATCAAACTATTTTGTCTTTAGAGAACAATGATGAAGTACGGGCAATTGAGGACGCGCGCTTGAGCTTAGTCGATGCGGAGTTAAAGTTAGAGAAATTGATTAGCCCGATTGATCAGCAAATCGAGGAAGGGAAACTAACGAAAGCACGCGAAGACGGCTTGTCTGAAACCACTTCTGTATACAATGATCTCTATAGTATCTTAGATGGTTTGGATAAAATTCTTTTCGGCGAGGATTTCACTGATTCGGGGCAACAGAAGAATGTTACCTATTATGCTGAAGTTCTCGACTTTTATGATCTCAACCTAAACTCACTGCCCACCGATTTGACTCTAGCTTATAATCAAACCGTCAAAGATTACGATCTCGCCTTCGCCGCTTATCAAGCAGTGAGTCGTGGTGGAGTAGACAATGTTACCGCGGACCGAGCCATTATTCTAACCACCAATTTGGTTCGTGATACTTTAGGAATTGCCAAGAAAGCGCGCGACTTACTTCAGTTTTTCAAAGACCGTTCAATCGCTGATAACTGGCAATCAATTTATAAAACAACAGTTGATTCACATCTAAACTCGCTGGCCGTTTATTTCGATACCCTCAACGTTCATTGGCTTGAACTAGTGGATGTGGCCAATGTGATTAATACCCAGCGCAACACCTTGACGGTCAATGACCTCGATCTTCGAACGCAGAAGCTTGAGATTGAAAAACAAATGAACGCACTACGAGAAGTCGAGGATCATCTTGAAGATTCTTATTTGAAAGTGCCTTTTGCCGGCGTTATCACCGAGATAATTCCTGAACGGGGAGAAATTATCACCGCCAACACACCGATTGTCTCCTTAATCTCTGGCGATAATCTTGAGATCGAATCTTATATCCCGGAGATCAACATTGCTTTAATTAAGTCGGGTGATCCGGTCACCGTAACTCTGGATGCCTACGGTGATGAGGTAGAATTTAATGCCGCTGTGATTACCATTGATCCGGCGGAGACAATCCGCGATGGTGTCTCCACCTACAAGACAACGCTTAGATTCACTGTCCAAGATCCTCGAATTAAATCCGGTATGACGGTTAACGCTACGATCACCACGGCCCGACAAGCGGATGTTTTACTTGTGCCCGAAGGCGTAATCCTCAATCGCTCCGAGCAAAAATTCGTTTGGATAAAGAAGGGTGAGGTGGTTGAAGAACGCGAGGTGGCTGTCGGTCGCCGGTCTTCGACCGGCGAGATCGAGATTCTCTCGGGCCTAGAAGTCGGAGAAAAAATTCTGCTTCAGGTTGCCAGTTAGTATGTTTTCCGGACTTAATTGGCGAGTCGGTTTCTTCTTGGCTTGGCGTCAACTATGGCGCATGAGTCTTTGGACTAATGGGCTGATTATTTTTGTCATGATTTTAACTTTCCTCAATTTGGTGGTGATCTCGGGTGTGTTGGTTGGTTTGATTGAGGGCGCGGTTCAAGCGGTTAGAACTGAATACACCAGTGATGTCATTGTCTCGACACTTAAAGACAAGGACTATATTGATAATAGCCAGAACTTAATCAATCTGATTCGCACCTGGCCTCAAGTATCTAGAATCACCGCTCGCTATCGCGCCGGTGCAATTCTTGAGGCTAATTATAAAACTCGACGCGATAAGGACACGCCCAATACCGCCGCCGCTCAAATGATCGGGATTGATCCGATCGCCGAGAACGAAGTGACTGGTTTAGCGAGCCATATCGTTGAGGGTCACTATCTCGCCCCGGGTGACTACGATAAAGTGATTATTGGTCATTTCCTTCTCAAACAATATTTGCCGATTGAATCACCGGGATTTACCACTTTGGAGAATGTGGGAATTGGGAGCAAAATCCGCATTCAAATTGGCGATGTGCAACGTGAAGTAGAAATCAAAGGAATTCTTAAGAGTAAAGTAGATGAAGTTTCTCGTAGCATTTACATGCTTGATTCTCAATTTCGCAGTTTGATTGGTCGGAATGATGGCAATGTGGATGAGGTGGCGATCAAGTTGAATGATGGCGTGGATCCCCTCGCGATCAAAGATCTTCTCTTTGAGCGGGGCATGAATAATTATGCCAAAATTCAAACTTATGTTGATGCCCAACCGAAATTCTTGCAAGATATTAAAGCCACCTTCGCACTTCTAGGTAATGTGATCAGTTCCATCGGTCTAGTTGTCGCCTCAATTACTATCTTTATTGTCATTTTTATTAATGCTTTGACGCGGCGCAAATTCATTGGTATTTTAAAAGGGATCGGCCTCACCCGCGAAGCGATCGAATTGTCTTACATTTTTCAATCTTTCTTCTACGCTTTAGTAGGTTCGGCGGTCGGACTTCTGATTCTATATCTTATTTTGGTGCCAACGATTGCCGCTCATCCAATCAATTTCCCCTTCAGTGACGGGATTTTGGTGGCTCCCGTCAAAGAGACGATTTTTCGCATTGGACTTCTGGTGTTGGCCACGATCGTCGCGGGCTATATTCCGGCTCGGATGATTGTGCGGCAGAATACTCTTGACTCAATTCTCGGTCGGAAATAAAATTATTTTTATGATTGAAGTTCGCAATTTAACCAAAGCATTCCGAGATGGCG
This sequence comes from Minisyncoccota bacterium, assembly GCA_036517595.1. Taxonomy (GTDB): domain Bacteria; phylum Patescibacteriota; class Minisyncoccia; order Phycocordibacterales; family JACOZG01; genus JAGVGK01. The sequence goes on along the minus strand of DATDVJ010000035.1, from coordinate 11,539 downwards.
AGGTGGAGACTCGAGTGCTTAAGGGTATTAATTTGAAGGCGTCGAACGGAGAATTCATCGCGATTATGGGTCGATCTGGCGCTGGCAAGAGTACCTTGATGTATCAAATGAGTTTGCTCGACGAACCGACTAGCGGTGAAGTGTTGATTGATGATCAACCCGCTTCCAAACTTAGCGCCTCGAAGAAAACATACTTTCGCCTAATCCAATTCGGTTATGTTTTCCAAGACTACGCTTTGATTCCCGAATTAACGGCGCTCGAAAATGTTCTCCTGCCACTCCTGATGCAAAATATTCCACTGCGGACGGCGAGACAGCAGGCTAGAGAGTCACTCGCCCGAGTCGGGCTCGGTGATCATCTAAACCAATTACCAAGCCAACTCTCCGGTGGTGAACAACAGCGGGTCAGTATCTCGCGCGCGGTTGCTCATCGACCCAAAGTCCTTTTCGCTGATGAGCCGACGGCTAATCTCGACAACCAATCATCGCAATTGGTGATGGATACTTTTTTAGAACTGCACCGGTCTGGTCAGACCATCATTATGGTGACTCATGAAGAAATCTATGCTCGCTTGGCCGAAAAAATCATCCACCTCGATGATGGCCAAATTGTTGCTATTTAACCGTCACTTTGGTGACCAGCACATTTTCCAAAGGATGATCACCACGATCTTTGTCGGTAGCGACAGTCTCAATTTTTTGTATCACCTCGTAACCGCTCAAGACTTTCCCGAAAACAGTGTGCTTGCCATCAAGCCAGGGAGCGGCCTCGGCCGTGACAATGAAAAATTGGGAACCATTAGTGTTAGGCCCAGAATTAGCCATAGCGAGCGCACCGCGCGCCACTTTCATATTATTGATTTCATCAGCGAAAATATAGCCGGGACCACCTGTTCCATGAGTCGCCCAATTTGGGGGATCAAGTTTAGTATTAGGATCACCACCTTGGATCATGAAATCTTTAATCACTCGATGGAACAGCGTGTCATCGTAGAAACCCTGATTTGCCAAGGTCACGAAATTCTCCACTGTTTTTGGAGCTTTGTTTTTGAAGAGTTCTAGAGTAATCGTCCCATAATTAGTTTCGAGTGTTGCCATAAGATTGCCGGCCGTTGCGACGGCCGAGGTTTGTGATTGATTATTATTTCCCTTAAAAGTAAACAAACCGAAGATGAGAATAAGAACAATAATTCCGATGATTAGTTTTTTATCCATGTTCTTTATCATAAATTAATTATTAATGTTTCCGCCACTTATAATTATACACCCCTCGAAGCAAATCTTTAACCATTCGCCCACCGCGCCGCAAGAGAGTCCCTCGCTTCTTCCGGAATCGCTTAACCTCGGTGGCCAGTTCATCTTTGACTTCATCAATGGTGGCATAGAGATCTTCCGCCACTGATTCGGAACGGAAATTCTTCAGGGAAGTGTGAAGATTGGCTTCGGTTCGGAAAATTTCTCCCTGCTTATGATGTTGAGTTGTCTTCCCCAATTCCACCTCCATAAACGCCCCATCGTCTTGAGACAATAACTTGTCGATGCTCTCAAGTTTGTCTCGGCAATAATCTAAGATCTCGGGCGTCAGCTCGAGATTGGTCACTTTGAAATTGATTTTCATGCCAAGGGACTAATTAATTTAATAAACCTGCCCTAGTGTAAGGTAAAAAATAATAACAAGCAAGTGTGCTATAATCGCTCTTGATTTATATGCTTATTGATGATCTGACGATTCGAGTGATATCTGGCAAGGGCGGCGACGGGATCGTCGCTTTTAATGGTAATAAGATGTCGCTTGGTCCCACCGGTGGGAGTGGTGGCGACGGCGGAAGTGTCTACTTCGCTGGCGTTTCCGATCTTGGTGCTTTGAATCGTCTGCGAAATCGCAAAGTTTTCGAGGCCGAGGTGGGAAAAAATGGTCGCCGGCAGTTAAACGACGGCACCCGCGGTGAGGATTTAATTATCAATGTTCCGGTGGGCACAGTTATTCACAATTTGACCACCAAATTTGATCAAGAGCTTGTGAAAACTGGGGAGAAGATTATGGCCGCGGCCGGCGGCCGCGGCGGCAAAGGCAACTTCCATTTTCGTAGTTCGAAAAATACAAGTCCAATTAGATTCCAAACCGGTTTGCCGGGTCAAGAATTTGAAATTCGTTTGGAATTAAAAATGATCGCTGATGTTGGGATTATCGGTTTACCTAATGTTGGTAAATCTAGTTTGCTCAATACTCTGACCAATGCTAAAAGTAAAGTGGCTAATTATCATTTCACCACCCTCGAACCACATCTCGGCGTTTATTATGAACTCATCTTGGCTGATATTCCGGGATTGATTGAAGGGGCCTCGCAGGGTAAAGGGTTAGGCGTTAAATTCTTGCGTCATATCGAACGAACACGGATTCTTTTCCATTTAATTTCGGCCGAATCCGAAACACCGATGGAAGATTATAAAACGATTCGGCAAGAGCTTGGGGCATACAACCAAGATTTGCTAAAAAAAGATGAATTTTTATTCTTAGCCAAAAGCGATTTGCTTGATCCAGTTACCACCAAACAAAAACTCACCCAGCTCAAAAAACTCAACCCCAACACCCTTCCCCTTTCGATCAACGACCCCAACACTCTCACCGCCGTTAAAAAGATTCTAAACGGTATTATCAAAGAAAAGGGCGGGGTGCTATAGTAAAGATATGGAAAAAATAAGCACATCAGAATTAGAACAGTTTCTGAAAAAAGCTAATAAAAATACCTACGCCAACAAAGATGCGTTAAAAACACCGCCATCCCGATTGAAGTCAGAGGACTACCAATTTAAAGAAGGTGAACTTTTTTATCACGATACTTATTTTGGTTCGCGAGATTTTATTGGTGAAGAAGTAGTTTACAAAAATGATGAACCGGTATGGGCGATGAATTACTATGGTTTTGTTCTTAAACCAGAAGTATCAACTAACGAAGCCTATACTATTCTCCGCCCCGCTTTAATGCAGGATGACAAGGGTATAATTCCAGTCCGCGGACCTAGGGTATATCAAGAAGGTGAAAAAAAATATCAAAACAAAGTTGAAGGTGATTTGAGTAGGTTTTCCGGAGTTGAAGAAATCTTAATGAGTGGCGAAATTGTTTATCGTGCTCTATATCACGGGGGCTTCATAGAGTAATATTAATCTTAGCCATCGGAAAGGTTAAACCTTGACATGAAATAATCCATGAATGAGTACGAAGAAAAATTAAGAAAGGTCGTCAAGGGTAAGGTGGTTGTCTATATTGATGCCGCCAATCTGGAACAATCGGTCAAAGATATGTTTGTGCGACCGGATGATATACCGGAAAACTTAAAACACTCATTAACAAATGCTTTGAAGTGGTCAGTTGATTATCAGAGATTGAGAGACTTTTTCAAAACCATTGGTAATTTTCAGGGAATACGATTTTACACGGCGGAGTTTGATGGTGAAAGACATCATAAATTTAGATATTTTCTAGATAAAAAGTTGGAATTCAAACTTATCACAAAACCACTTAAAGAATATAGGGATCACACATTAGAAACTCCGCATCGTAAAGCAAATTTTGATGTTGAAATTGCCGTTGATTCCACATTTTCGATGAACGATTTCGACACCTTGATTCTCTTTTCTGGAGATTGTGATTTTGAATATTTGATCAAATTTTTGCGTGGTAAGAGTAAGGTGGTGATTGGTTTTTCAAGATCGGGTCATGTCGCTAAAGAATTGCCTTCGGCATTATCGCATTACTTTGATATCGCGAATTTTAGAACGACATTTATGAAAGTTGGCCAAAAAGCAAAGAGTCCCGGACCTTTCGGCTCGGGACTCCGCAATTAATGTCATTTGACACTACTATCAAATGTAACTAGAGTTTAACAAATGACAATTAGAAAGTCAATATAATTGGGGGATAAATAATCTATGAATAAATTTTTGACCGCGTACCAGCCACAGGATGAGGAAGGGCTAATCTATGAACGATGGGAAAAATCGGGATTTTTTAATCCAGATAAATTGCCGGGGTCTCGGCCAGAGACTTACACCATCATCATGCCGCCGCCGAATGCCAATGGCTCACTTCATGCCGGGCACGCCCTCTTCATCACACTGGAAGACATCATGATCCGCTTCGAGCGGATGCGGGGTAAGCGGGCGTTGTGGGTGCCCGGTACCGATCATGCTGGTTTCGAAACACAGGTGGTCTACGAGAGGAAACTTGAGAAGGAAGGGCGATCACGTTTCGGCCTGGATCCGAAAACACTTTATGATGAGATCCATAACTTCACGCTGGAGAATAAGAAAAATATGGAATCCCAAGTGCGCTCTCTCGGCGCTTCCTGTGATTGGTCTCGATCGCGCTTCACGCTTGATCCGGATATTGTCGCTGAAGTGCAAAAGACTTTTATAAAAATGTTTAGGGACGGATTGATCTATCGCGGTCAGCGCACCATTAACTGGTGTCCTAAACATCAGACTTCACTCTCGGATGTGGAAACAGAGAATGTGGAAGAAAAAACGCCCTTCTATTATTTAAAATACGGCCCTTTCGAAATTGGCACCGTCCGGCCGGAAACCAAATTTGCTGATAAATATGTGCTGATTCATCCCGACGACGAACGGTATCAAGAATATAAACATGGACAAAAGATCGAGGCGGAATGGATTAACGGCCCGGTGACGGCAACCGTGATTAAAGACACAGCCGTTGATCCAAGTTTCGGCACCGGCGTGATGACGATCACTCCCTGGCATTCGGCGGTTGATTTCGAAATTGCCAAACGACATCAGCTCAATATCGAGCAGATCATCGATTGGCGTGGCAAACTTCTGCCTATCGCCGGCGAATTCGCGGGGATTAATATCAAGGATGCCCGGCCGAAAATTGTAGAGAAATTAAAAGAGAAAGGGTTGCTCGCGCGAGTGGATGAGAATTACGCTAATGTGGTGAAGCGTTGCTACAAGTGCAACGCGATGATTGAACCGCAAGTGAAAGATCAATGGTTTGTAAAGATGGCGCCACTCGCCAAGCTCGCGCTCGGCACCGTGGATGAAGGTAAAATTCGTTTTGTTCCAGATAATTACGAGAAGGTCTTTCGCTATTGGATGAAAAATGCGCTCGATTGGAATATCTCGCGACAGATAGTCTGGGGGATTCCGATTCCAGCTTGGCTTTGTGATGAATGTCACGAAGGAGCAATCGGCGATTCGGATGTGGCGCCGAAATGCGGGAAGTGCGGCGCGACGATGCGTCGCGACACCGACACTTTCGACACCTGGTTCTCTTCCGGTCAGTGGCCCCTGCTCGTTCTTAATTATCCCGACGGAGAAGATTATAAAACATACTATCCGACGACCGTGATGGAGACCGGGTATGATCTTATTTTTCGCTGGGTGCCGCGGATGGTGATCTTCGGACTTTATCTCGCGAAGCAAATCCCCTTCCACACCGTTTATCTTCACGGCATCGTCAATGACGCACAAGGTAAGAAGATGAGTAAGAGTAAGGGCAACGTCACTAACCCGCTTGAGCTCACAGCTAAATACGGCACCGATGCGCTGCGGATCGGACTCGTGATTGGCAACCCGCCGGCCGCGGATCTCGCTTTGCGAGAAGATAAAATTAAAGGTTACAAACATTTCGCTAATAAGATCTGGAACGCCACACGATTCGTTTTAGAAAATATTAAAGACGCTGATCTCGTTGTTGTTCCAGACTTACTCCCCGAGCACCAAAAATATCTAAAGCAACTTGATGAAGTGGTAAACGAAGTGACGAAACAATTAGAAAATTTTCGTTTCGATCTCGCGGCCGATCACCTCTACCACTATTTCTGGCACACCTTCGCCGATGTGATTATTGAGGAAACTAAGGTTATCTTCAAAAGTGAGATGGAAGTCGGTGGGAATTTAGCAACGAAAAAATCAGCGCAATGGTTACTCTATACAATTCTTGTCACAACGCTCAAACTACTTCACCCCTTCATGCCTTTCATTACCGAAACCATTTGGGAGTATCTCCCACCAAGTCCTCAAAAAAACGGTGACTTATTGATGATTGAACCGTGGCCAAAAACGGACAAAAAAGTTTAAAATAAATTAATTAGATACTGATTGATCACCCGTTGATCAAGGTCGTAGAAGTGGATGTTCTCTTGATTAATTTTGGTGGCGAGGGTAACGCCGACATAACGCCAATGCCATGGTTCGAAAACATAGTAGGAATTACTTTCAGGATAAGAGAGGGTGAAGCCGAAACGATGAGCATTATTGATAAGCCAATCATAGGCTTTCGTTTTTTCGAAACCTCTAAAGGTGTCACCAATTTTCTCGGCGGTGAAATCAACCGTTGTTCCTAATTGGTGTTCTGAATAACCCTGATCGGCGGAGAATTGGTTAGCCGTGCCGGCCCCATAGGTAAATTTATAACCTGATTTGAGTGAGCTTTGCTCACCATAAGAACGATAGGCTGAGATTATTTGCAAATTATTACCGGCCGTCGAGGTTTCGACTAATAAATCTTCAAGATGGGGCCAAACATTAGCGAGGATTTGCTCGGGCTTGTCTTTCGATTCTTTGGGATAAACGAACCGCGGATCAATCTCGATCAGATTCGCCGGTACATAATGTTCGTTCAAAAAATAAACTTTAGAATATTTCTGGAGTAATTGCGGATCGGTTTTGCTTAATTTGTCAAGAACACCAACTTTACTCGTGATCGTCCCAATTTGGTTCTCAAAATTATCATTTCGAGTTCTTTCGGCTTCAAGATTGCTATTTAGGTCGGTATTCTCTCGATTTTTGTTAGCCAATTCGATTTGGAGAGACTTGAGTTTACCAACATAAATTGAGGTCGTCGAGGCGAATTCGTTATGGGTTTGAACAAGTTCGCGGGTCAGAATGTAATAACTGTAAATTAAATAGGCAATCAAACCGAACATGGCCAAAAAGATGGCCCCAAGAGCCAAAATATATTTCGTCCCGAACGAATGAGGTTTGGTTTCCATTGACTCTAGAGTATAGCAAATTATTCGCTTTTTGTGAAAATAAAGAAAGGGGCCCGGCAGATTTGCCGAACCCCCGACCGCGCTTAATTATCCATAGACTACCATAGGGCGATGGTAAACAAAATTGCCAAGAAGATTATCTCCTGTACCTTCTTCACGATTTTTTCTCCTTTTGGATTCGTGTCAGGACTGGTTCAACTTTACATACCGGCTGACAAATTTGATTTTGAAAAACCAATTTGCACTCTATCACAGATAACTAAAAAACACAAGGGTCAAAAATTGAGTCTCGTAATACAATGGGGTTATGCTCACAAGCCAATCTAACGAATATTTCCACGACAAACTTATCAAACAACATTTAGAGATACTTGAGAATCTCCAATATGAGTCCGGCCTTTTCGCCGCGTCGAAGAAGGATGTAGCGACCGGGTACAACAAGGCCTGGTTGCGAGATAATTTCTACGAATGTTTGGCTTTTGAAATTCTTAGTGATCAAGAAACGGTTCGAAAGACTTATCGAGCAATTCTGGACATTTTTAAAAAGCATGAATACAAGATTGACTACGCGATCAGTAAAAAACCGGAGCACACACATCAATATATTCACCCGCGCTATAATCCCGAGACCTTCGATGAGTATTGGGAGGAATGGGGTAACAAACAGAATGATTCGATCGGTTGCATCCTGTTCAAAATTGGCGAATTAGAAAAACAACAAACGGGGTTGCTTGCTCTCGATGATAACGATCATCGAGTAATTCAAAAATTGGTTTGGTATCTGTCGACACTTGAATACTGGCACGATCCTGATTCGGGAATGTGGGAAGAGGCGGAAGAGGTCCACACTTCCTCGGTGGGAGCGTGCTTGGCCGGTCTCCAAATGATTAGAAATGTCGAGGGAATTATCGTCCCTAAAGAACTCATCGCTAAAGGCGAAGAAACTCTTCGAAACTTGCTCCCCCGTGAATCCAAAAATAAGTTTGTCGATCTTGCTCTCCTCTCGCTCATCTGGCCTTACGATGTGGTGGATAAAAAAGAGGCCTTAATTATTGTTGAAAATGTGGAGTACCATCTCTTGAGGGAACGCGGCGTCATCCGTTATAAGGGTGATCACTATTACAACAAGAATCCGGACGGGTGGTCGGAGGAGGCCGAATGGACTTTCGGCTTGAGTTGGCTCGCAATTATTCATGACAAATTAGGAAATAGCGAGAAAGCCGTACACTTCCTGGACAGAGCAAAACAAACTATTAGTAAAAGTGGGGCAATCCCTGAACTCTATTTTTCCAACTCGACCAAACACAACGAGAATGTCCCGCTCGGTTGGAGCGAGAGTCTTTTCGTCATTGCTCTTCATGATGTTAACGAGAAGGAGCTTGGGTTAAGTGGACTTGCTAAAGAGTAAGAAGTTTGATTAGGATAAGGATATGAAAAGGATAATCATCGGCTTAATCTTAGTTTTTGCCCTTTCGGTGCCGGCACTCGGCGCCGATTATCTCCCGAAGGGCTCTCTCCGATCAGGTGCGATCTCGGTGAGTGAACCGAAAATTTATCACAATCTTTATCTTGGCGGAGGAAATATCTCAATTGATGCACCAGTGACCGGTGATTTGGTAGTAGCCGGTGGGGGTGTGAACATCGGTGCCACCGTGGAGAAAGATTTGCTTTCGGCCGGTGGTAATATCAACATTAACGCTTCGGTTGGTGACGACGTTCGCATTGCTGGTGGTAATGTAAGTGTTAATGCTCCAATCGGCGGCGACTTACTTCTCGGCGGCGGCACAGTGAATGTGAGCTCCAGCACGACGATCGATGGCGACTTCTGGGTTGGTGCGGGTATTCTTAATTTGAACGGTATTATTCGCGGTGAAGCTAGAATCGTTGGTAGCGAAATCTTAATCAATGGAGTGATCAACGGCGACTTGAATGTTCGAGCCGAGAAACAATTAGTTTTCGGTCCGCGGAGTCGCGTGCTCGGGAAAATTAATTACTCTGGCCCAACCGAAGCCATTATTGAATCGGGAGCTCAAGTGGGACAAATTAATTTCACCGAGACCACGAGCGGTCGGCACTTGTCCCTTAGTGCTTTATTGGGAATCGCGGCTTTGATTAAACTTCTCGCTTTTGGCCTAGTTGGTCTCATCGCTTGGCGGTGGTTCCGACCCGCGATAGTAAACATTATCGCGGAGGCCCAAGAGAAACCATGGGGTAACCTCGGCCGCGGCTTCGTGGTGTTGATCATCTGGCCACTTGTCACTGCGATCACTCTTGTTACTGTAATCGGCAGTTATCTCGGGGCGATTCTTTTACTCTCTTTTTTGCTAACAATTGTAATCGCCACAGTGATGACGGTCTTCTTCCTCGGGAGTTTAGTGGAAAAATGGATTTGGCACAAAGAACCAACGGTGCTCACTTGGCCAGTGCTAGTCTGGGGATTAATTATGGGGCTTATTTTCACTTTCGTCCCAATCGTTGGTTGGTTGACTCTTCTCATCGCATATCTCATCACCTTGGGTAGTCTCTTGCAAACCTTCAAACGTCATCTCTAGTGGTGATTTCCAGATTATTTTGGTACCATAAAGCTGGAGTTTTTATTCCGCGGTAGCTCAATGGTAGAGCAAGCGACTGTTAATCGCTTGGTTGTAGGTTCGAGTCCTACCCGCGGAGCCAGATAACCAACTTCGATTCAGAAGGGCGTCGAAACCATCTTTTACCCTATATTTTACAAGCTTTCGATCCTCGAATACGAGTTCGGAAAACACTTGCATCACCAGGTCTCGTTTTTCTGTGTCCAAAGCGTGTTCGTAGTACAAACTAGCGTTTTTAACGAGTTCGGAAAAGGTAACAATATATTTCAGTAAATCTCGTGCTGATTCAGCATAAATTTTTATCTTACCGTCTATTTCCGCCAACCGTCCATTAAACCGGCTCTCTTCCGTTTTAATATCTGTCATAGTCATTGTGTTGGTTCGCAGGAGGGTCAACTTATTATTTAAGAGATAATCTAAATCCTCATAAACTTTTTTTCTTTGAACATGGAGATCATCTAATTCTTTCGTTCTAGATTCAGAAATAGTGTCAAGATCTTTTTTAGCCTTTTCTTCAAGCTCCACAAGTTCGTTATCTGTAAAGTGTATAGTGGCAAGGGTTGCTTGGACCAATTTATGAATATCTGTTTCGGTCAAATTCTTATCGGGATTGGAGCACCCTTCCTTACAACGTGTTCGATAGTAAATTATGCCTTTTTGAATGTACGGCGAATACCCACGACCACACGAACACCGGAGTAGACCACGGAAAATGAAAAAATCTTTATCAATATATTTGACACTGACATTACGGGCCGTAAGAAGTCCCTGGACCTTATTGAATAAGCCGATGTCTATAAGCGATTGATGAAATCTACCATCAATAAAACCGCCATCTTTAATTTTAATCTTTCCTATGTAAAAGGGATTTCTGAGAATGCACTCAACTGTTTTATGATCGGCCAGTCGAGATGTTTTTGGGATCGTATCTAGCCCAACATTGGTCAGTATTTCTTCTTTGCTTCGCTTTCTCCTAACAGGTTTGGTAGTCAATCCTTGTTTGCCGGCCCACTTTCCTAACTCCCTTATACTCCATTCTCCTGTAGCGTAGAGTTCAAATATACGTTTAACGACAGGGGCACGTTCCGGATCAATGGGTTTATTGTCAGAACCATAGTCTAAGTATCCTATCGGTGAAAAATAGATGCACCTTCCCTCAGCCCGTAATTTAGCAGAAGCATTTTTTACCTTCTCGCCAATCACTCTTGAATAATGAGAGGCAAACATACCATCAATATCCATGTGTAGATCCCCAGAGCTGGTTTTGTCATAACTCGCCTCCGAGAAACGAATGTCACACCCGAGCTTTATCAGTTTTTTTATAATCACATCATCCTGTTTGTTTCGGCTCGCTCTGTCCCAACAAAGAAAAATTACCCCCTTTATTTCTTGATTTTTTAACAAACCAATCAGTTTTAGAAATTTAGGTCGCTCAATTTTGTATTGGATAGAGCCGTCGCTATTTATTTGGAAATCCTCATCTTCTTTGTAACCAGAATGACTTTCGTTAATTACCCCCTTGTCGCAGAAGCCAGCAATACTCATTCCAACCGCTATATCAAAATGATTTTTTGTAGAAAATTCAGAATTACGCATTTGCTGATAGGAGAGCGAGTTCTTCTGATTATCAGCATCATCCGTACTCTTGCGGTTGTAGATGAGGTATTGATTGGCAAAAAGACTATTTTTAATCTTCATATTTTGTAGTTTTATTTTACCATTTCCATAGCTTTATTGCATGATTTCAAGATTTGCCCGCTTCTAATTATGTAGCCCTCTTTTATCAGTCTAGTGTGTATTCTTTTAAGGGTGCACGAAAACGCGATAAAATTAGTGATTTCCTTGTCTGAAAATACCGCATTTTGAGCAGTGACAATCATGTGTATTTAGCCTATTCTGGCCTCAACCATCCCCTTATATCGCCTACTCCTGTA
>DATDVJ010000034.1:0-2419 GCA_036517595.1 Minisyncoccota bacterium | reverse complement strand
CGCGCGAGGTTTTCAACACCATTTCACCGCCGTGGGTGGTGAAACCAAACGATCGCGGATCGTCGGTCGGTCTTTTATTCGCTCGGACAATTGCGGAGTTAACTCAAGCGATCAATGCCGTTTGGGAAATCTCACCAACGATAATGGTGGAGCATTATCTTCGTGGTCGCGAAGCGACTTGCGGTGTCGTTGACAATTTCCGCGGTGCGGAATATTATGCTCTGCCTCCGATCGAGATTCGCCGCCCTCGTGGCCAACCAGTCTGGAGTTATCAAGATAAATATAGTGGTGAGACCGAAGAGATTTGCCCGGGTCGTTTCAGCGACGATGAGAAGCGTGAGATCGAGCGATTAGCGATCACCGCTCATCGGGTGCTCGGCCTCCGTCATTATTCGCGCTCGGATTTTATCCTTACGTCACAGGGAATCTATTTGCTCGAGACCAATAGTCTTCCCGGACTCACTGGCGAATCACTTCTCCCTAAGGCCCTAGGTGCAGTCGGTTGCTCTTACCCTCAATTTCTTGATCATGTGTTAAGTCTGGCACTAAACAAATAGAAATCTGGGCCCGTGGTTCAGTGGTAAAATGACCGGTTTGCATCCGGTAGACGGGAGTTCGATTCTCCCCGGGTCCAAAAACTGGACAAAAGGTGATTAATTTGTTAGAGGTTAAGTGGGAGATCTTTGAAAAAGATGAGGAAATTGAAAGAAAGGAGGCCTGAAATATGGCTGAATTGGCTGAAATAACCGAAATGATAGAAGAGGTAATGAAAAAAGGGAAAGTTGTCGAGATTTACAGAATCTTTCGAGCGGGGCTTCATTTTAACAAGCGGAAAGTGCGGGATAGGTGGACTCATAACTGGCTTCGCCGGCAATTAATCTTAGCCGGTCGCGCCAAAAGCGAAGCGCTAGAATTGTTAACCAAATGCCTCGTTATTGAAAGGGATGGTGATGGAGAGATCATTCGAGCAGAGCTTTTGATCCCCGCGGCTTCGACTGAAGATGAAGTCGCGGCGGGTGCACTACTAGATCCAAATCGACCGAAGGATCAGAAGAAAGAAGAAAAGAAAAAATCGAAAAAACCGGTTTATTGCCGGAATTGGGTGTTTATCATGGAGAGAATTCAAAAGAGCCGCTAGTTTACGATTTTATGGAAATATTTCGTGTGCCAAGTGTTGATGCCGTGATTCTGCCAGTTTTTTCTAGGCACTCGCGTTCGCTAGTGAATAAAGACAACCATGCTTTCAAAAAATTGTTTACCCAATTAAGTTCGCGTTATCAAAAACCTTTTTGGTATCATGGAAAATGTGAGAGGTTGGGAAGGATAATTGAGTTGGAAGCAGTACATTTGCGAGAAGCGATTGTTGGTAATCAGACTTGGAAACCATATCAGCACAGTTGGGGGCACCGCCGGCTTTGCCAATAAAAATCTCAACCCTTGAAGGAGTTGAGATTTTTTTGTGTAGAGTTTGGATACGAATTCCTTAGTGGATTAGGAGTGTTATCAAAAGCTATATTTCACAGCCTCCTTTCCTGATTGCCGGTTATTTCCCGGGTGGTGAGTTTGAAGAGCAGTTTCTACTGTGTTCTCACCACCCCTGCTTCACAGGGAACTAAAATCCACAAGAATTCGAGGTATCTACCTAAGGCAGACAATTGCTGGTGCGATTCGAGGTCAAGATAGTAATCACTTACCAACCCAACCCATCCCATCGAGTGAACCCGCAGGCACCCGACTTCGTGTCACGCCCGCGCTGGAGCGAGTCAAGCCGTGGGTTCCGGCCTTGCTTGGGTTTGGCGTATCCGAACTCTCAATGACCAATCTAATTACCAAGCTAGCATACTGGGGTGGCGGGGGTCAAGGGGGAGGGGTATAATATGATTACAATGTCACCAGAATCTAAGCCGGTGGTTACCTACTTTGCCGAAACGGATTTTCGCGCGCGGCGGACGCGCTTTGGCATCCGAGATGAAGATCGCTCCCGACATGTGTACGTGATCGGGAAGACTGGCATGGGCAAATCAAACCTGCTCGAGAATATGGCGATCCAGGATATTCAGAATGGGCACGGCATCGCCTTCATGGATCCGCATGGCTCAGCCGCTGATAGGTTGATGGATTATGTACCGCCCGAGCGTGTTAAGGATGTGATTAATTTCTCGCCTTTTGACCTTGAACATCCGATCTCCTTCAATGTTCTCGAAGATGTCGGTCGTGATCAAAGGCACTTGGTTTCGAGTGGTCTCATGAGTGCGTTTAAGAAAATTTGGGTGGATGCTTGGTCGGCGCGGATGGAATACATTCTCCAGAATACCCTACTGGCGCTGCTCGAATATCCCGGCGCAACTTTGCTTGGTGTCAACCGAATGTTGTCGGATAAAAGTTATCGTCAGAAGGTGGTGAATAATGTGACTGACCC
>DATDVJ010000033.1:0-13192 GCA_036517595.1 Minisyncoccota bacterium | reverse complement strand
GGGAACCGTCCGGGTTACCGCGTAGGTGGTGTTACACTGCCAAGTCTTCGGATTGCGAGTCTGATTGCCGAAGGAAATCTTGAGGGGTAGCGAGGTCGGAGTTTGGCTAGAGATTTGGTTAATCGGAGAAGTGGAGGTCGTCTCATCATTACTATCAGAAAGGAGGCCAGCGGGAGTAAGCGACCCATCATCATTTAGGTTTAGGATAATGTCTTCGCTAGTGGTGGCCGTCTCTTCATCGAGAGCCGTGGTGTCGATGGGAGTCTTCTCACGACGGAGAACGGGCCAGAGGAGAGCCAAGAGCACAATAATCGCGATCACGATCAGCCAGAGATTAGATTTTTTCTGCATAGATAAAATTAGGATGATTATTTAATAAGATTAATAACGAACAGGAGAACGATTTCTAACCAGCAGTGTAGCAAATCAAGACAAAAAAAGAAAGCTCCAGTTGCCCGAAGGCGAAGAGGAGCTTTCCGGAGGGGAAAGAAGCTTCATTGCAGAAAACCTGCCAAGGCCTAGTGTGAGGGGAGGAAGATCTTCACACCGTAATGACCAGGGAAGGGGCGAGGACATCAACAATGAAAGCAAGTAACCAACCTAACCTAGGGTTGATTGTACTCCCCCTTACCACAAATTGCAACCCCCCCCTGTGGACAACTTACTCACTCACAATCTTACACTGTCTGGTCAATTAGGTTGGCGAAAAGGGCGGCAACGGTCATGGGACCAACACCGCCCGGGACCGGCGAGATCGCCGCGACGATCGGTTCGACTTGCTTGAAATCGACGTCACCAAGCAAATGGCCATCGGCAACGGACCCGCCGCCTTGACGCGAAACAGGCGTAATCCCCACATCCACGATCGTCTGCCCGGGCGACACGTATTCGGGAGTGATAAGGTGGGGTGAGCCGGCGGCGACCACTATAATGTCGGCCGTCCGAGTGATGGCTCCGAGGTCGACCGTCTGGCAATGACAAACTGTAATTGTCGCCTCGCGATTGAGGAGGGCAAGTGCTGTGGGCTTACCGACCAAGGTCGAACGGCCAACGACGACCGCGTGTCGGCCCGCAATCTCAACCCCGTAATGATCGAGAAGCCGGAGAATCCCCCGCGCGGTAGCAGGGAGCACCGCGTTCGGATCGCACTCCCAAACTCGCTTAAGATTCATGGCCGTGAGCCCATCAATGTCTTTGCTGGGGAGAATCGCCTCGATGACCGCCGCGTGATTAATCGAGGACGGCAACGGCAATTGGACAATAATTCCGTTGATTTTCGGATTACGATTCAACCGATCGATCTCGGCCAGCAATGCCGAAGTGGTGATAATCTCCGGAAATTGCCGGTGAATCACCGGTACCCCGATCGCTTCGCCAAACTTAAGCTTCCGTCGGATGAAAACATCGGAGGCCAGCAACTCGCCCACTTGGATAATGGCAAGGGCCGGCCGCACCGGACGCATGTCGAGTGATGCCTTAAGCGACACCTGCCAAACCGCCGCCGCGCGGCGGCCATCAAGAAGAAGAGCCATAATTTAGAGTGTAAAACTAAAAACAGAAAAAGGAAAGTCAGATGGCTTCAGTAAGAGAAGTCGGCCGAAGAAGTTGCGATGTCCTGATAGCGCGATTCGACAAGCGCTTTGGCTTGCTCTGCCGCTTGTTTGGCTTCCAAGGCGTCGTTTAGAGCACTCCCCGATTCGGCTCCATATTGCTTAAGATATTTAACCCCACCCCAAAGAAACCCAACAATCGTGAAAGCGACAAGAAGTTCAATCAAACCAAATCCTCGTTGATCATTCATGTCGAAATTGTAGCAACTTTCGCCAGTTCAGGATAGGTAATCAACAATTTCTCGAGGAACAATTTTCGCGCTTCCGGGCAAGACATTTTGAGCGTGGCCCCGGCGGCGGCCGGATGGCCACCGCCACCGAGCGCCAGCGACAATTTGGCGACATCGAACTTTTTCGGATCACGGGTACGAAAACTGCCTTTAACGAAACCGGAGGGTTGTTCAATCAAGGTCGCGCCGATCTCCCAACCCACCACCGATTTTAACCGATTGGCGATGCTCACTCCTTGAGTGTCTTCATAACGAAGACCATTCGCCACTAACTGATCTTGAGACAAAACGACGAGCGCCACCTTCCCTCCGCCAACCACCTCGATCGAACTTAGGGCCAAACCTTCGTAGAGCAATTGACCACGAGAATTATTGTTCTCTAGTTGAAAAATCATCTCCGAGAAATGGGGCACCAGTTCGGTTAAAATAGCGACGATAAGGAAGGTGTCTTTGGTTGTCCCTTTATACTTGAACCCGCCAGTGTCGCCGTATAAACCGATAAAAAGACAAGCGGCGATCGCCGGGGTTAACTTAATCCCCCACTCGCGAAAAAGATGATAAAGAATTTGCGCCGTGGCCGGATATTGCGGGGCAATCAAATTGATCGCGGCGAAGGGTTCGGCCGTCACGTGATGATCGATCAGAATTGTTTTGAGCGTTGGCGGGAACTTCACTTCGCCCAGCCCCGTGATTCGGTTCGGTTGCGAAATATCAAGAATTAGAAACAAGTCAAAGCTAGTTGGATCGATCTCGAGATAACTTTTCGGCACGATCGTTTCGTACTCGGGTAAAAAAGAGAGATATTCCGGCCGGGGCGAATCGCCCTTGATCACCGTCACCTCTTTGCCCAAATCTCTTAGGGCGCGAGCGGTAGCGAGCGCCGACCCGACCGAATCCGGATCAGGATTGGGGTGGAGGTGAAGGAGAATCCGTTGCGACTTCTGGATCGCTTCCCAGATCAGTTTGGCCGTCTCTTTAAAATTCATGATGAAGAAATTGTAACACAAAAAGCCGCCCCGATGTTCACCCACCAATAAGTGAAACACCGAGACGGCCAAACTGACAACAAAAGATCAAAAAGAGGTTGGGTGTTGAAAACGAACATGATCCTTCATCTCGCCAGTCGCAATTCTTTTCCCGCAAAGATAACAAGGGTCACAACAATGGGGACAAACGGTGATCGCCCTGGCCCGATATTCTGGTTCGTGGCAATTGCAATCACAGACTGTTGTGTTTCGCAACTCTTCAACGACGACTGCTTCTAAGGTAACCATCTCGCGCCACCCTTTCTTAAAAACCTCCAGCCTGATATTTATAGAATAAACTATTTTTCTAAAAGGTCAACTCCACGCTATTTACATCACCTGCTCAATATATTCCAAAATAGAAGTCGCGTTAGACGGCGCCGTCACAACGATCGGTCCATTAATATCGCGATAACTAACAGTGAAAGAAACTGCCCCTTTCCCCGCCATCGCACCGATCGAACCTTCGTTAGCAAATCTAATTCCGCCGGTAATCTTTTGGAGCGAATGATCAAACAAGCCGATGGTGACAATCAACGGATCAAAAGTTACCGACTTCAATGAATCAGCCACAACTTTCGGGTCAACCAGGTCCGCGAGCTTCTCTTTGTCGATCGTAACAATGTATTGGCGTTTCCACTCACCATCCACTCGAACCACATTTGCTCGGCGACTCGGAATGAAGATCCCATTCTGAAACCAAAGATCGACTTGGGAGAGAAATTCCGTCTGACCAAATTTATTTAGCTGATCTTTGGCTTTGGCGATCTCGGCCGGAGCAACTCCCTGCCGAAAAGCATAGTCTTCGAGCTCGGCAAGCGATACAGAATACCACTTCCCAATCGGACTAGTGGTGGCCGAAACAGATAGAAAAGACAGGAATGGGAATTCGCTTATCTGACCGTACAACATGTCATTAATAAAACGAATTTCGGCACCAACCGAGAACCCGCTCGACTGGCCATTCACCACTACGGCCACTCGACTCGGGCCAATGGTGTTTGGGGACGACTCCACATCCGTCGCGACCATCCCTTCAGCCGTAAGGATAAACGGGGACTCGAGCACCACTTTGACCGCCATATCTTGGTGAAAGGAACGAGCATTCACGATCGTGGCGAAACTCTCACTAATTACCGTACGTGGCACGGTAAAGATTATGGTGTAGGCAAAAGTCACCCCCCCGATAAGAGCTAAAAGAATAATGATGAATAGGCTAGAAAAAAGTTTTTTCACCAACCCATTGTAACATGTAGCAAAAACAAACACCCCCGGATGGGGGTGTTTGTTTGCGAAAAAAGCAATTCCTCACTAACTTATTCCGCTTTCATTGTATGGCCGCATTTATCACACTTCATCATGCCAGCATTCATTGGATCAGCCATCATTATACCGTCACATTTAGGACACTTCATAAAATTTTGAATATACTATCTTGTATTTGTAAAGTCGACCTACCACGACTGCAAGCATCTATTATATACCCGTCCATAATTAAGTCAACCAGCTGTATCCCGAGTTCAACATAGAAAAGGGGCTGACTCTATGAGAAATAGAGTCAGCCCCGAAAAAATTGATCAGCCCAAACGCCGTCCGCGGCGATAGTAATTACCACCCAAGAGGCAAGCTGATAAAAAAGTGAACGTGCTAGGCTCGGGAACCAGTGTTCCTGTCAAAGCGAGATCATCGAACCCCATCCGGTCACCAGCGCTAGAAAACAAGGCGAAAAACCGGAGTTTGAGATCGGGGTCATCGTCAGCCCCACTTGGAAGATCGAGAGAGGAAAACGCCCAGTCTCCCGTCGAGGCCGTGGTGAAAGAGATTAGATCGTCCCACGTCACTCCATCCGTAGACCACTGAACAGTGAGATCATCCTCGGATTCCAACTCACCACGGACCTTGGACCAAAATCCTAAACTTAATCCCCGATAACCTCGAGCGTCAACGGTCACCATCAAAGCATCGCCAAACGGATCGTCCGAGCGACCATTGGGGCCGACAATGTCTGCCCCCTTGGCCCCACTGTGAGCCGCGGCGCTTGAGGTGATCACCGACCAATTGCCAATCACGCTAATCTCGGGTGGGAATCCAGTTTCAAAACCAGTCTCCCAGATCGTGACTGCCCCAGCGAGTGCACTAACCGGTGGCGATAAACCAAAGGCCAACACCATTCCAGTAACTGCCACCCTAGCCCTTCCACTCAAATTTCTCATACCACTTCTCCAAAGAAAGAAGAACTATCGTCTCCACAACACATGTCATGAAGATTAAACCTCGTTGATCTTACCACAAACTCCTTCTATTCTTCTAGCCCTTGTTTGTTGGCTCGATAAAAATAAAACAAGGCTAGTGGAGCAGCCCAATTAGCGGCTCGTTCAACGAAGTCCAACCAACTTTGTCCCACCAATGGCCTGACCAGCGCTGTCCAGAAACCCCAAAAGGCCGCCCAGAGGAGCACTGGTTTAATCGGTCTAACCAAGACAATCAAGGCCACAAGCACATCCATAATTCCAATAACGAGAAGCAAGGTCGTGGCAGTTGTCACCTCAACCTTAATCAACTCGGTGATCCACTTGATCCAATCTGCTTTCCCCCCAATCGCCAACAAACCATGTCCGACAAATTCTCCGGCGACGCCAATCCGCAATAACCATTCCATCTTTTTATTTGGATTCATACATTTGTTTATAAATTAATAATCACTTCTCGACGGGGTGTCTAATGGGATTTGCACCCATGCTGAACCCTCCACAGGGGTTAGTGCTACTATTACACCATAGACACCATCTATTTATAATCCGGTAATTGCTCCTTTATACCAGACTGGTGATTAACGCGTCTAGCAAGAGCGTAAAGAAGTGACGAGAGGCGGTTGAGATAGGCCATGGTACCAGCGCCCAATTTGATTCGGCTTTCTTCTCGCGCCGGGGATAAAGTTCAAAAATCTTTGATCGCAATGAAGGACCTTGGTCGTACCGTCATCCCCCTTACGAGTATAAAGCATTATCTATTAACCGTAATTGTCTCGCCATCTTCGGCATCACAAGCGCCAACGGTAATCGAGCCGTTAGTATTGCGGCTCAGATAGTAACCAGTCAAACTATCAGTCCAAGTGCCAACACCCGCCGGGCTAACTGGCACTCGCGCTAAATACCCTTCTGTAGACAAACCGGCCAAATCAACGCAATTAGCACTGGCCACAACTTGGGTGCAAGCGGCAACGTTACATCCAGTCACAGCTGTCCCAATCATGTAATTAGTTCCGGCCGTCAAACCAGTAACACTGGTTAGATAAGCTCCTCCATTATCAACCTGGTCAACCTTGATTGCCGAGAGAACCGCCGTGGTATCCGTCCAACGACTGGCATTCCGAGCATCTTGGAAACGCTTGAGCGGATTCAGAGAAACAAAAACAACTCCGGCCAAA
Organism: Minisyncoccota bacterium; assembly: GCA_036517595.1. Classification (GTDB taxonomy): domain Bacteria; phylum Patescibacteriota; class Minisyncoccia; order Phycocordibacterales; family JACOZG01; genus JAGVGK01. The sequence continues at coordinate 6,900 of DATDVJ010000033.1, read as the reverse complement.
ATGGCGATAATCGCAATTACAATCAAGAGTTCAATGAGAGTAAAGCCTGGGATAGCTTTTAGGTGATAGCTTTTAGCTTTTAGATAATACATAATAAAAAATTAATTTTTAATAATTGTATATTGTTTAGAGACCCAGCCATTCTCAATTCTATACCACTCCCCTTCTTCCGCCAAGAGTGGATAAACTTCGCCCGGGTTCACTCGACCCACAGGAGCGAAATTTGTTCCCGGCCCGGATCGAACGTTGAGCCATCCGGTTGGTGTCTCACTGATCTCTAGTGTCCGAGAAGTGACCTCTTTAATTGGGGAAGTTGAAGTCACAATAGAAGGATCAAGATCACCTGCCGGAACTTCTGAAACAGAAACGATCGGGATCTTCTCGAGGGCCGCCTCGCGAGCCGTCGCCCGCTTTACTTCAGCCGCTTGGCGATAACGGAACGCCCAAGACATCACCCCCGCTCCGACAATCAATATCAGGATCAGACTTATCAAACCGAGATTATTAGCCAGAGAGAATTGGAACGCCGAGCGCCGCCCCAAACCACTGCCGGTGTGCACTCCAGCGCGAATCGTGAGCTCCCCTCGGCCACGCTTGCCCAAACCACCGAGAGCCAAACCAATCGCCTCGAGATAGACGATGGGCTGTTTAACAAAAGGGGAACGCGCCACACCGGTCGGTAATTCTAAATTGGAACGGAAGTAATCCACGAGACCACGTAGTTGGCTCCCGCCGCCGGTGAGTAGAAGGGCCTGGATCTTCTGCCCCGACCAACGTTCATAATAATCAATCGTTGTCTTAATCTCGTCCTTCACCGGCGCCAACTCACGAAGAAGAATAGTAAAAATCTGACTCTCCACATCGAGGATGCCCACTTCACGCTTTTTCTCTTCCGCCACCTCGCGATCAATCTTCAGAGACGTGATCATCGCTTGAGTCAAAGCTTCGCCCCCTTGCGGTAAAGTGCGGCTGTAACGAAGCCCACCGCGATCGAAAACAGCCAGCGTCGTCGCCACCGCGCCGCAATCAATAACCATAATCGGCCGCTCTACCGATTCGGGAAAAATACCTCGGAAGGTGGCAATGGTCTCGAGATCGAATCCCGGTTTCAATCCCACTTCGGTAAAAAAGTCCTGCCAGTTGTCAATCAAACGTCGACTCACACCGGCTACCAAGAAATCGAGTCCGGTGTCTGTCCGTTGTAATATTTTATAAGAAATCAGAAGATCGGATTCTTCAAGCGGAATATGTTCGCGAGCGGCCGTGAGAACAAGTGCCCCCAAAGCATCACTCCCTTTCGGGATCTCGCTCCACGGGCGGGAAAAAGAATAAATATAAACCTGCGAATCAGGCAGGCCAAAAACAATTCGCTGCGGAGCAATGCCCGATGTCTTTCTTTTCCGTCGTCCAGAAACAGTCTCGGCCCCGCGAAACACTTCTCGAACGGCCGAGGCGAGAGCTGGACGGTCTTTAATCACTCCTCTCTCCACCACCCCGGCAGGCAAAGCAACGCGACCCAAAGCCGTGATTCGAACATTGCCCGCCCGCAGGCAGAGCTCGGCTACTTCAACGCTCCGGTCAGCGATGTCAATACCGACCGCTCGAGGAAATAAAAAATTCATGGGTTATAATTAAGTAAAGTGATCGAATGATTAGATGGAGCTGTCGCCACCAAAGCTTCGAGTAATTGATCGTTCTCGCCGACAATACCGTGAACCGTCACTCGACGGTTGCCTCCGCCCTCATCACTCATCGTAATTATACACCGCCCAAGGCCACTGGTAAAATCTGAATTCCCTGGCATCGGGTTAAGACGCAAGGCAAGCAAGGCCGTATCAAGACAACCATCAGCAAATGTTTTTGCCAGCCAACCGCGGTCGAAGGTCGTGGCAATTTCTAACTCACGCATTCCAAGCAAGGCGGTTGAGAGAGCAATGATGAGCGCCGCCGCCCCAACGATCACGACAACCACGAGCGCCGCGAAACCGGGGCAGGAATTTCTAACGGGATTTATTTTTTTAAGAGTTGACATGATAATCATTGGCGTCGAAGATTAGCGCTGGTGGTAAAAGTTCGACCGGGGACCGACGATGTGCGAAGGGTTAGAGTGACAGACAAAGAGTTTCGGATAGCCATAGGATAAGTTGCTAAAGCAACGGTAAAATTAGTCACCTCAACGGGTGAGGCTGTCAGGCGAAGCGGATCGCCACTCCCCACCGTCCGAGTTAATTGGCCATTCGAAACATTGACTGTCACCGTCTCGCCAAGATCATTAGTGAGAACGAGGGTCGAGCTCGGTCCGGGCAAGGCCGGATTAGTAATTGATGCCGCCTGCTCAATATCGCGAGTGATGGTCTCGAGAGCGAAGCGGCCACTCGCGTTGATGGCCGTCCCCCACCGCGCTCGAGCGCCAAGATCGTGGACGGTGAGCGACCACAGGATCAGACTGGTCGCCAAGGCGCTCACAATCGCGAGATAAATAATTAACTCGATCAAGGTAAAACCTTGATTAGCTTGTAGGTTGTAGGTTGTAGGTTTTAAAATCATCATTTGTAATTGAGACGAACTTCTTGAAGTACTGGCGTACTCAAACCGTCGCCGGTTAAACGCACTTGATATTGGACAAAGCGTTGACCGTTATAACTTGCGTTGATTATCGTACCGGCGGCCAGAGTGAAATCCGGTGACCAGGGAATGCTCGCTAACCCCGCCAAGGTCGCTGCCGTCTTGATGTTAAACTTGATCGAACACGCGGGCGAGCAAGCCGGAATAATCTCGTCCCAACCAATAATTTGCACTGGCGACGGATCACTCACATCAAAAGCGGAAGAAGCCAGTAAGCCGGAAGTTTCGTAGCCACCGCCAGCGAAACGGATGATGACACCACTATTCCCTGTCGCCCAACCGCTATTCTTTGACAAAAGAAAAAGGGCATTCAGGTTTTGGGGGGTCGGTGAGGGTGAATAAACTGACCACATCGTCCCGTTCCAACGGATAATCTGGCCACTTCCTCCAACCGCGAAACAATTACTCGCTGATGAACAATGGATGGCGTTTAGATTCTTGGTCGTGCCGGAGGCGAGGGCAGTGTCCCAGTTACTCCCATTCCAACGACGAATCTGGCCGACCCCACCAACTGCAAAACCGTCAGTTGGAGAGAGGAGCCAGAGGTCGTTCCAAGGTTGGACACCAGTATCAACGAAGGGGGACCAGGCCGTGCCATTCCATCTCACAATCTGGCCACTTCCTCCAACCGCGAAACAATTACTCGCTGATGAACAATGGATGGCGTTTAGATTTCGGGTCGTGCCGGAGGCGAGGGTGGTGTCCCAGTTACTCCCGTTCCAACGACGAATGTCGCCACCAGAACCAACGACGAAACCGTCGGTGGCGGTGATCATAAAAACGTCATTCCAGGTCTGGCTGCCGGTGTCGACGAAAAGCGACCAAGCTGTGCCATTCCATCTCACAATCTGGCCACTTCCTCCAACCGCGAAACAATTACTCGCTGATGAACAATGGATGGCGTTTAGATTCTGGGTCGTACCGGAGGCGAGGGCAGTGTCCCAGTTACTCCCGTTCCAACGACGAATCTGGCCGACCCCACCAACTGCAAAACCGTCAGTTGGAGAGAGAAGCCAGAGGTCGTTCCAAGGTTGGACATCAGTATCAACGAAGAGGGACCAGGCCACCGGTAATTCTTTTAACTTTACTTCACCAATCGTGGTCACATCAACTTTCCCATCATCACTATCGTAACGCGCCGGATCAAACCAAGAGATTTGACCATTACCATCCGACCAATCAGTTTGAATCCAATCCCGAGAATCCCAATTAGTGAGTCGCGTTTGACGACTCACAGTTTGAATCTGACCAACTGGTGACGACCACTTAACCTCCACCTCGAGTAGTTTGGTTTCAAGATCAACGGGACTGACGGTAATCGTGCGCTCGAAACGGCCGTCAATAGTCTCAACTTCGGTACCGTCCGTCAAATCATTCCAAGCATTGTCGCGCCGGGCACGAATCTCACCAACACCTTGGTCAGCAAACGCATCAGCAACAAGGAAATCTGTCCCATAATTAACACTCGAAATACTACCAAGAGTGAGGGTCACGAAAGCGCCAGCGATAAGTGAAAAAATCGCTAAAGCCACAATTACCTCGAGTAGACTTTGACCAGAAAAAAAATAGCGGGGAGACATAAATTATTCGGTGTTGACAAAACCAAGATCATTAACCCGTAAAGTGCGTCCCCCGCCGGTAGAGTGGGTAAGAGTGATCGTTCCCGTTACGTTTGGTGATCCGGAATAGGAAGCGAAGATCATTTCGGTAGCATCACCGACGAGAGCCGCGGTTAATTCAATCGAGTCTCGTATTATTGCCACCTCGTCGAAAAGTGGATCGCGAGTGGTATAACTCCCACCCCGAAAAAGAATGTACCGATCGGGGACACCACTATTGCGCTCGAGAAAAACGCCGTGAGTGGAATTCGCTAATCCCGCCACACTCCGCGCGCGAGCCAACGCCAGAGTTTGGGCAAGATCGCCGGCCACTTCATCAAGCTGACTCCCTGACGGGAAACGACTAATCGCCGGCCCCACCGCACCGGCAAGGAGACCGCCAATCGCGAGCACAATCAGAAGTTCAATGAGAGTAAAACCGCGAGAAGTAGCTTCATTAGCTTGTAGCTTCATTAGCTTTATTATAGCAACCCCGCCTAGCAATTGACAGCAAGTGTACGAAATGTACAATGGACACATGAAAATTATAAGCACCACCATCGCGCGCAGGCAGTTAGGAAAACTTATTATGTCCGTTCGCGAAAACGACTTAACTTTAGGCATCGGCCGACACAATCGACCAGAAGCACTACTGATAAAATACCCTGACTATTTAAACCCGAGATTGGATGAGTGGACTAACTTTGTGGCTAACGCCGGTAGTTTTGACTTTCTCAAAGACGAGCCTGACCTATATTCGGTCAGTGATTTGAAGAAGCGGTATGTATAAAAAGTGGGGGATCGTTTTAACTGTCTTCCCCTTCACTGATCTGTCGGGAGAAAAAGTGAGGCCGGCGGTAATATTATCGGCCGAGGCAAAAGATGATGATGTCATTGTGGCATTTATTTCTTCCCAATTAATCTATCGAGATAAAGTTGATATCCTAATCAAAAAATCTTCTCCAGAATTTGGAAAAACCGGTTTGAAAGTTGATTCGATTATCAGATTGCGAAAGATGGCGGCCATAAACAAGAAAATAATTCTTGGTCAACTGGGGTCTGCTGGTCCAAGTATTCAAAAAGTGGTTTCCAAAAATCTGAAGATTATTTTTGACTTGAATTAACAACTGGGTACAAAAAAGACCCGCGCGTTAACGGCTGGATGCACCCAGAATCTGAAAGAGATTGTCACTGCGATCGAAAACGGGTTGGCTATTAGTAGGATAGGCTCGCACTTCCATCAGGTAGTAACCAGCGGGGAAAGGAGTAGCGTATTTGGTGTCTCTGAGATTAAAAGTGTAACTGCCGGTGTTCGCTGTCCCCGCAACGGTGTAGCGACTTTGGGTAGAATCGCGAGGGATAAACTCAATCTGGACCGAAGTGGTAGCTGATAGGTTAGCGCTTGACCACCGAAGAGTATAACTTTTACCTTGGTAGAGGATGTCTCTGGAGCTATTGGGATAGACTACCGTGATCGTTGGCGGGGGTGGGGTAGTATTTTTAATGTAAAAATTATTACTATAGCCAACGACTGATTGACCATTGGTTGTGGCTCGAAATTCCAATTTATATGTACCACTTGGAAACGCTGGAGTAATTATATCTCTCGAAAGTCCAACATAGTCTTGTCCCACCTGCTCATTAAGTTGGTTTTTAAATCTGATCGACATATTTGTGGGGTTAGGCATTAAATACATAGTGGCTCGCGCTCTTATAGTCGTAGCCCCAACATCGAATATTTCTCCCCCTCGCGGCTGCGACACAGCAATCGTCGGTTGAGTCGGTAAAGTGACATTAAAGAAACCACTGCTATCCCCAATGGAGTACAGGGGATTAAAATTAGTGTAAATTTGATAAAGGTATTTTTTACTGGGTGTACTTGGGCTTAGCGGTGGGATATATACATAATTAGAACCGTTGTTGGGAATGTTTTTAATTTCAAAAATAGAATACCTATCTTCTCTTTCGGAATAAACATTGGCAGGACCAATTATCCTAAAATTGACGAGGGTGGAAGTTGCCGACGGGATAGTCGTCCAAGAAAATGGAAATTTTTGACCAATTACCCAATTCGTGGCTTCAGTTTGATTCAAAATTTTGAGAGAAGCCGTTTCAGGAGGAACAAACGCGACATCAAAGGTAATTCCATCTCCATTATTAGTAATCACTGGTCCAATTTTAATTCCATTGTTTGGGTCAAAAAATATTTTGTCGCCCCGCAAAGACACTTCTTTCCAGCCAGAATTTGGGTTTAAGTCCATGTCTAAAAGTCCAGAAAATGTTTGCGGTAAGGCGCCAGATGGAGGGGCATAGGTTCGTGCAAAATTAATCATCAAGCCAGATTGATTGGAGACGAGATCTGCATTGTTTAACTTAGAATCAAACCCAACACCTCTGCGATATTCTAGAAAAAGAGGAGGATCTGTCGGTAAAATAGCTATTTTTTTACCATGCTCTAGTTCAAACGGTTTAAGACTAAACCGACCAGAAGTATTTATTCTTAAAATAGAATCCTCTCCCAACCAACCTAATAGATAGGTTCAAGACTAGGACAGAGACCTATTCGAGGACCTGTCGTTGTTTGAATAATGTCAGTAGTTTAGCATAAAGATCGTCCCGCCGGTAGTTAAAACGAAACTCACATTCTTTGAGATGAAGATAAAAAGTTTGTTTGTGG
>DATDVJ010000032.1:0-50091 GCA_036517595.1 Minisyncoccota bacterium | reverse complement strand
ACCGCCCGAGCCATTGTTGCCCGTGCTGGTTCCACCCCCGTTACCGCCGGTTTGTCCGGTGCCACTACCACCGTTTCCACCACCCTTGTTGTAACGAGGACCGATCCAAGTTACTTCTTTGGTCTGCATTGTTATCACCCCCTTTCGTCGCAGTAGTAAAGAGCAAACCCCATCGAGCCGATCTCGACTTTCTAGAACTGATGTTATCAAGTTGGATATTTTTGTCAACCTTGTTATAATCTATCCTAATGGACATCCTGAAAAATCTTGATCTGCTTTCGGTCGGCGTGGTGATCGCCGGTATTGGCGTCTTGGGCTTCACGGTTTTGTTGAGTAACCGCGGCAGTATCACTAATCGGAGTTTCTTTTATTTCTCAATCCTGACCATCTTTTGGAGTTCGTTTAGAATATGAATAGTAAATATTTGGTCAGAAAACAATTACTTGACGAGATCATTGTTGATCTTGAAATACACAAGAAAAGCGGCCAGTGTGAAAATTCGTATGCCCTCGAAGCCAATCTAAACTTTTTTCGTTCTCTGTATCGCTTCCGTGATTTTTGGCATTGGTTCAGAAAGGTGCGTCCTACTCTGGATGGTAAACGACTGTTGGAACTTTCCGATTTTCATTTAAGTAACGGTAAGTGGGAGCGAATGCTTCAGAAAGAATTACTCGAAATTGAAAAATGGAAGTTCCCAGACGTTTTGGGTCGAATCAGAAAAGAGATTTTAAAACAAATTGCAGAGCTGAATCAGCCCGGACGGCACTTGATTCTCGTTAGTATTGGTTCTGGTTCGATGGAGATTGAGAGACAACTAATTATTAAACTACGGGAAAAGGGGAATAACCAAAAAATTATTTTCTTTGGCATTGATAATAGCAATACTTCACTCGATATTGCAAATGAGAATTTAGTCGATCTGAAAATTAAATTGTTTCGAATTAGCAACCTCGACCAAGGTAAAGTAAATCAGTTAAAGCAAGAATTTCAAAATGAACAATATACGGTAGTCTTAATCAATGGTGATGCGGTCAAACTTGAAACATACTTTGGACAAAAAAATATTGATCTAGCGTATCACTCTAAGTTTAAACATCATTTGCCTGATAATCTTAAAATCAAACTGGATCGAATGATCGAAATAGTGGCGAAAAGGGGAATAGAAAATGATGACTTAAATTGCTGGATAATTAATCTTGGTTCCATCAAAGCGAATTGGAAAAATCGTCCGGTACTACTAAACGGTGCACTGCTAAGTTTTTTGCGTGACCCAAGTAAAGAAGAGTTAAGATCAAATAATACTCCTGGTTGGCAGACTAAAATTTATATGGATGGGTATTTGAGAATTTATCATTGACATCAATCATAGCGGGTATAGGATGGACAATAGATAGACCAGAATTGTAACTGGCCGGAGATTGGGTCTTTGAAAAGAAAGGATAAAGTTGTCATGTTTAGGACATTGAAAAGTCCGATAAACGTTCAGGTGGAAATTACCGAGTGTTGCAATCACATCTGTAGACATTGTTACAACTACTTCCGACACGAAGATTCTCCACGCAAAACAATGTCTCTTCGGGATCTGGATCGGCTTGTTGAAGAATTCGAGAAAAATCAAATCATTAGGGTAGTGGTAACCGGTGGCGAACCTCTAGTCGTGCCAGATTTATCACTGCATCTAATTAGAAGATGCAAAGAATCAGGCATGGGAATAACCCTAAATTCGAACCTAACGCTTTTTAGTGAGCGCCTAGGTTTACAATTAAGAGCAGTGGGAATCACCAGCATCATGACTAGCTTGCTCTCAAGCAACGCACGGGTGCATGATGGCATAACTCAAATTCCTGGTAGTTGGCAACTAGCAACAAATAATATAAAGCTGGCGATCAAGATGGGCTTCCGGGTGCTCGTCAACATGGTTCTGACAAAATGGAATATCTCTACGCTAAGGGACACTGGCGATCTGGTTGGAAGTTGGGGTGCGGCAAAATTCGGAGCGACTCGGGCTTGTGCTCCAGGGCCAATCGCCATTGGCTTTTCCCAGAATCTTATTTCTATTCGAGAACTGAGAGACAGTTTAACAGCACTCTACGAACTCAAGAAGAAATGGGGTTATGATGTCGATGTGTTTGAGCACTACCCCTGGTGTGCCTTAGGAGATGTCGAAAAATATCGATATCTCGCCAGACGGAAATGTACCGCCGGTGTGACTAGTGCGTCAATTGGGGCAAACGGAGAAATTAGACCATGTGGGCATTCAGCCCTTAAATACGGGAATGTCTTAGAAGAAGGCCTCGAAAAAACCTGGGCAAGAATGGTGGATTGCCGAGACAGACAATATGTCGAGCGCTGCAAAGCCTGCCCGCATGTGAAGTTTTGTACTGGTGGTTGCCAAGTTGAAGAAGCAAATTCAAGCAACGGTCAGGATTACCACTGTATTGGCCCACAAGGTGTTAAAACTGTCCTCATCAATAGGCTTGACCCAGTGATTGGAGAGAACCACCTTTTTTCATTTGTCCACCCCATCATCTTGAGACAGGAAGTCTTTGGTGGTATCTTAGTTAAGGCCGAGGCTGGCCAAACGTTATTGGATAAATCAGCTTTCGATGCCTTGTCTGCCCTCATCAAAAAGGATGATGCCGTGAGTGTCTCAACGTTAATAAAGATGGGGGCCACAAAAAATGAGGCAAAAAAACTGATCGTGAGATTATCCAAAGAAGGTCTGATCAAAGAAAAGAAAGGAGGTGGTGCCCATGATGACCCTGACTCTTCTTGAGGAAACTCTTGAGGAAATTAAGGTCGGGCAACAGTCTGAAGTAGAAGCATCTCAGAGTGAATGCGACTCAGACTGCGACACCGAGAGTGATCACTCGTGTGATTGCTATACCGGAAATGTATAACAGAATACGAAAGATCGCTGTCGACAACGGGAGGCCAGAATTGTAACTGGCCTCCTTTTTATCTATAATGTAAATATGATTCTATTTACCTACGATAGAAGCAAAGAAGTCGAAATATTTGATGCCTATATTAGGCCAAATAAATCACCGGAAGTTTTGTCGTTGATTCAAGCCGAAATAAATGGAGTTCTTGTTGATATTAACGAGCGTTTTGTTACCAGTCATATAAAAAATATAGAAAACGAATGGAAAAAAGTTGAGCGAAATTTTTACGATAAACTTGGGTCTTTTTATGAAATTGAGATCGCCGAGCCGACACTCACCTGTTTTTTTACTAGATTAGACATTTTTCCTTACAATTATTCGCCAGATAATCAAAAAAGGTGGTTCTCTGCTCCCTTGTTTGGTAATAATCCGGCCGAAAGAATCAGAGTAATTATGCATGAACTTTGCCATTATTTTCAACCGGAAGAGTTGCCGCGCAATATCAAAGAGGCAATACCAGTCATCCTTAATGATCACCGAGGTTTTCAAATGTGGAGTAATGATAAGGGACATCTGGTGCCAGAAGAACAGACGTGGAGAAAAATTATCTGGGATATTTATTCAGCCGGGAAAACCTTCTCTGAAGTTCTTGAAAAAATAAAAGAGGGCAATGAAAGTCAATGAATATATTTAGGAATATCCTGCATGAAGCGATAGTTAAATTGAGAAAATTATGATGTGTTATACTATACCCCAATGGACATCTTGAAAAATCTTGATTTGCTTTGGGTTGGTCTCGCGGTCATAACCATTACGATCTTGGGTTTTGTTGTGTTTTTAAATAACAGAAAAAGTATAACAAATAAAACCTTTCTACTCTTCGTTTTAATAGCAATTGGATATAGTATTTTTAATTATTTAAGTCTCAATGGTTTACCGGGAGAAATTTCTTTTAATTTTTTAAAAATAACTATTTTTTTGGCAGTTTGGTATTCTTTTGTCCTCCTCAGGTTATTCTATGTATTTCCAAATGAAAATATAAAATTTTCTTGGTTTTACAAATTTTGTATTTTTCCCATCACAGTTTTTACTTCTGTCTTAAGTTTAACTCCCCTGGTTTTTAATCGGATACTGGAGTTTAATCTCGACGGGACAATATCCAAGTTGGCATATGGACCAGGAATTTTCTTGTTCGTCCCAGTTATACTAAGTTTAGTTTTAGGTGGAATAATTTTATTGTTTCGTAAAACTAGAAAAGCAAAATATGTTGAGAGAGACCAATTACGAGATGTACTAATAGGTACTTCTATAACTTACATGCTTATCATTCTTTTCAATCTTATTCTTCCTGTTGTTTTCAATAATTCATTTTTCGTTTCTTATGCTCCAATTTTTACTCTACCTTTCATCATCTTTACTTCTTACGCTATTCTCAAACACGGGTTATTTAATGTGAAAGTTATTGCAACTGAGTTATTGGTATTCGCACTGTGGATATTAGTTTTGGTGCGAACCTTGCTCTCTGACCGTTGGCAAGACGGGGTATTAAATGGTGGTTTGTTTGTAGTTTTAGTGGTGGTTGGTATTTTCATCATCCGTAGCGTCCAGAAGGAAGTCGCTTTGCGGGAGAGAGTTGAGGGGCTGATGAAGGAGTTGAACAAGTCCAATGATAAATTGTGGGTGGCCAATGAGAAATTGCAGGAATTGGACAAGCTGAAGACGGAATTCGTGTCTATGGCGACGCATCAACTGCGTAGCCCGCTCACGGCGATCAAGGGTTACGCCTCAATGGTGCTGGAGAACTCCTTCGGTCCGGTGGAGGAGAAAGCGCGCGGGGCGGTGGACATCATTTTTCAGTCCAGTGAGAAATTGGTTAAGGTGATTGAGGATTTCTTGAATATCACGCGAATCGAATTAGGAACGATGAAGTATGATCAAAGCGAGCTTAATTTTAAAGAACTGGTCGAGAATGTATCTAAGGAGTTGAGAGTCAATATTGAAAAGAAGGGATTGCAGTTCTCGTTCGAGGCCGATCCGGCGGGAGATTATAAGTTGGTGGGCGATTCGGGCAAACTCTCGCAAGTGGTCGGCAACTTAATTGATAATGCCATCAAATATACCCCAAAGGGTGAGATCAAAGTTAGATTAAGTAAAATAGAGAATAAAATCAGATTGGAAGTAGCTGATACTGGTGTGGGTATTCCAGCCGAAGTGATTCCCAAACTTTTTCAAAAGTTTACTCGTGCCGATGATGCCGGCAAGGTCAACATTTCCGGCACCGGCCTCGGTCTCTATGTGGCCAAGCAAATCGTTGAGGCGCACAATGGGAGGATATGGGCAGAATCGGATGGTAAGGGGAAGGGGTCAAGGTTTGTTGTGGAGTTATAATAAATTTTTCAGGTCATTATCTTTGCCAACAAAACTAATCTGGTAATCTTTATCTCGGAAAATATTTATTGATAACCGTATCAATCTAATGGCTTTTCTCTATAACCGTTTGCTTAATTCGTAATTCTTCCACAACCTTCACGCCACCTGTGATGGAGTTGTGTTAATTGTTAAATTGCTAAAATAAAATAAATGTTGTGAAAAGCAAAGTATTATTGACATATAATTATTTTATTGCTAGCAAGAGGATAGACTTGTACCTTGAAAATGGTATATAAGTTAGTAAGCCTATGTTTCCAGAACCACTTTACTTTTTGGAAGGAGAATCGGATGAAGAAAAAGTTCGTTAAAGACCTCCTCCAAATTGGATGTGGGGTCGATGTTGTTTTGTCTGGTTGGGTGTGTGCGAAAAGGAAGCAAGGAAAGATTATCTTTTGGGATGTTTGTGACAGTACCGGTAAAATTCAAGTGGTGATTACCGAAGACCTCTTGTCGGCGGAGAAGTTTAAGTTAGTGAAGAGATTGTTAGTAGAATCAGGAGTTGTTGTTAGGGGGAGACGATCGTGTTCTGACCGAGGGCAGCCAGAAATCCTTGCAGCTGATGTGGAAATTATAGGAAAGGTGACAAAGTCTTTTTACCCCTATCCGAGGGGGAATGTCGATATTTTCGATGAGACCTTGACCCCACATTTTCTCAAGAATCGGCATGTCTATCTGAGAAACCCAAAAGTAATGGCAATTCTTCAGTTCCGTGATTGTCTCATGCATCATATCAGGCAATGGTTCTATGATCACCAGTTTACAGCAATTGAAGCTCCGATCTTAACACCAGTGCCACTCTACGACGATGGAAGTGCCATGTCTGTCAATGTCCACGGTGAGAATGTCTTTCTAACTCAGTGTGTCGGTTACTATCTTGAAGCCGCAGTTCACGCATTCGAGAGGGTTTATAACATTGGCCCAAGTTTTCGGGGTGAAGAATCAAAAAGCAAACGCCATCTGATGGAATATTGGCACATCAAGGCCGAAGTGGCTTGGGCGGATCTCGATGACATTATTGAGATTGTTGAGAGTATCGTTAGCTATGTAAGTCGCAAGTGCCAAAAGGATACCGAGAAGATGCTTTCTACACTCGGAACATCTTTGTGCGTAGATGGAATAGTTACTCCATTCCCCCGCGTTAGTTACTGTGAGGCAATCAAACTTCTCAATGGAAATGGAGTAATTATTGAGTTTGGTAAAGGGCTAGGGTCGGAGGAAGAAGCCGAATTGTCTAAGTTGTTTCAGAGACCTTTTTGGGTTACTGGAATACCGCGGTCAATCGAGCCTTTTCCTTATGTAATTGACCCAGATGACACGAGAATCACTCGTGTTGCTGATCTGATTGCCAGCAATGGTTATGGTGAGATTCTTGGTACTGCCGAAAAGATCTTCGACCTTCAAATGCTTGACGAGAGAATGAGGGAAAAAGGGAAAGACGGTGATCCAAGATATGAATTCATTCGAGACATCCATCAAGTTGGCTGTGTTCCACATTCAGCTTTTGGTATGGGTGTCGAAAGATTGATTCGCTGGCTCATCAACATTCCGCATGTAAGGGACGCAGTTCCTTTTCCGCGAACATTTAGGCGGAGAGTTGCTCCATAGAAACTTAAAGTGAGAGGAGACTAAAATCATGGAAAGAGTATTGGTCAAAAATTTGTCAGTGGTTCCTTCTGGTCAAAAAGTCCAAGTCGCTGGTTTTGTGCAGTTTGTCCGCGACCAAAAGCGCATGCAGTTTGTGGTTTTGAGGGATCATACTGGTCTGGTTCAACTTTGTCACGAGAAAGGCGGAGAAGGAGATAACCTTCAGTTGGGGATATCATCTCTTACCCCAGAATCTGCTCTTGCCATCTCTGGCCAAGTTGTTGTCAATCCGACGATCAAACTTGGTGGAATGGAGATCGTTATTGACTCACTGATCATTGTCGATCGGGCTGAAACACCGCTTCCTATTACAGATGAATCATCCTCGGATCTTCAGCAGGATTGGCGGGCGTTAAGTCTTCGCCGGCCTGAAAACAACCTCATTTTTCGTGTTCAAACAACACTGGAGCGGGCAATGAGGGAATTTTGGGAGCAACAAGGCTTTATTCAGATTCATTCTCCGAAATTGATGGGAGCAGCAAGTGAATCTGGGTCTGAGCTTTTTCAGCTTGAATATTTCGGTCAAAAAGCATCGCTGGCCCAATCGCCTCAATTTTACAAACAGATGGCAATGGCAGCGGGATTTGATCGAGTATTCGAGATTGGTCCAGTCTTCAGAGCTAACCCGTCTTTCACCTCTCGTCACGATACGGAGTTCACCTCTATTGATGCCGAGATGTCTTGGATTGAATCACACGACGAAGTGATGGAGTTTGAAGAAGCATGGCTTCAGCATGCAATCGGTCAAGTCTCGCAAACTCACGGAGAGGAGATTAAGGAGTGTTTCGGTGTCGATGTGATAGTGCCATCGCTCCCCTTTCCTCGAATCCAGCTATCGGAGGCCCGTCAAATTCTTGCTGATTGTGGCCATGTTATCGAACACAAATCTGACTTGGACCCACCAGGAGAACGTGGCATTGCAGATTATATCGCGAAGAAGTTCAGTCACGAATTTGTTTTCGTCACTGACTATCCCATCGATGTTCGACCGTTCTATCACATGCGTCATGAAAACGATCCGACCCTGACTAAAAGCTTCGATCTCCTTTGGCGGGGGCTAGAGATCACGACCGGAGCACAGCGTGAACATCGGATTGATGTCTTAAAAAAACAGGCCGTAGAAAAAGGGATAGAACTTGATTCAATCAAGCACTACATCGACTTTTTTCGTTACGGCTGCCCCCCTCATGGAGGTTTTGGCGCTGGGCTTACGCGGCTTCTCATGGTTCTCTTGGATCACAAGAATGTTCGTGAAGTAACTTATCTATATCGTGGACCAAATCGCTTGACTCCGTAAGGATCAGGCAAAAAACAGCAAGAATAATCTCCTTGCTGTTTTTTTCTTGCAATTTGTGCTCCGCCTTGCTTTAATATCATCACTATGTCTGACTGTATTTTTTGCAAAATAGTTAAAGGTGACGCACCATGTCATAAAGTTTGGGAGGACGAAAAGCACCTAGCTTTTCTGTCCATTTTCCCTAACACGGAAGGATTCTCGGTTGTGATTACAAAAAAACATTACCCTAGTTACGCTTTTGATTTACCTGAAGATGTCCTCACCAACTTGATCTTAGCCACTAAGAAAGTGGCGAAGCTTCTCGATGCTAAATTGTCTGACATTGGTCGAACGGGGATGATCTTAGAAGGATTCGGTGTTGATCATGTTCATGCCAAGCTTTTCCCCATGCATGGCACCAATGATCCAGTTTGGAAACCAAGAAAATCAAATGTCAATAAATATTTTCAAGAATACGAGGGTTACATCTCTTCCCATGATCACAAACGAGCTGACGATGTTAAATTGGCCGAATTGGCTAAGAAAATATGGGGTGATAATTAGCCCGGTTAAAATTGTTTTTAACTCCACCTTCATCTGTAATACTCCGATATGGCGGGGAAAAATACTGAAGATCTTTGAATGGACTGGCTTCTTGGGGACATTCTGGGATTTGCCAAACCCAGAAAGAACATGAAAAAACTGATGACGGAAATTCAAGCTAAACTCTACGACACCAGAATGTTGATTGAGCTCAATTTCCGCAATCTTAAAATGCTCTACAACTTGGTAACTTCTTTCCCCCGATCAATTGACGGCTACTTCGCCAATTACATCTACTCCATTCTAGCCTTTGTGCTGGGCTGGAGAAATTGTTTAAAGAAAAACTTGATTTTTGATAAATCACAGAAAGCTGTGCGATTTTGTGTGGGGTGAAAAATTATCCACTGGCGGAGTTTCGTAATTCAAAGATTCAAGGTTAGATTAAGTAAAATAGAGAATAAAATCAGATTGGAAGTAGCTGATACTGGTGTGGGTATTCCAGCCGAAGTGATCCCGAAACTCTTTCAGAAATTTACTCGTGCCGATGATGCCGGCAAGGTCAATATCACTGGCACTGGTCTCGGCCTCTATGTGGCCAAGCAAATCGTTGAGGCGCACAATGGGAGGATATGGGCAGAATCGGATGGTAAGGGGAAGGGAAGTCGGTTCGTGGTGGAACTGGAAGCAAAAAATAACCCCCGCTAAATTCGTTTTGACGAATGGCGAGGGTTTCGAGTGATGAACGAAAATTTACCACTCCCAATAAACGAGATCGACGATGGCGAGCATGCATTCATCGCAAATCGGGGGACTGCAGATTGGCTCAACACAGGAGTTATCACAAGAATTAGCCATGGTGGATAAAATTACCATATCACTAGCTCCTAGATCTTTAGCTTCCCGTGTCGTTCGAATTAGAAGATCAATGGTGTAGTCATCAGCGTATGGTAATCGTCGACAAATCTTGTAGACATCGCTGGGATCATTTGTGGCTCCTGATCCATACCCGGCGATAGACCACAAAATGCAGACTACAATCACATTAATAACAGCATCAGCCCAATCAAACTTCTGCTTCAGCATGGCCGAATCTCCCAAAAGAACTATGAAATTTCGACACCAATCAACACAGACTGGTCAAACCATCCAGCCTTATTTTTACCACAGGGGATATTTCATCGCAAGGTGTGTTATACTGTGAATTATAATGGTAACGGAAAAGGATAAAATAGATGAATTGTTGACGAGGGGAGTTGAGGAGATAGTGGATCGCGTTAATCTCGAGGCCAAGTTGAAAAGTGGTCAGCCGCTTCGCGTTAAGTTAGGAATTGATCCAACCAGTCCGAACTTACATTTGGGTCGGTCAATCCCGCTCCTCAAACTCCGCGACTTCCAAGAACTCGAGCATCAAATCATTTTTATCATCGGTGATTTTACCGGTCTCATCGGCGATACTTCGGATAAAGATAGTGAGCGGCCAATGCTCTCGGGGGAGATGGTTAAACAGAATTTGGAAACTTATATTGCGCAGGTTTCGAAACTCGTGGACATTAATCGGACCGAGATCCACTACAACAGCGAGTGGCTAGCGAAATTGGATTATCTGGAGATTGGTCGTCAAGCCGCTACTTTCTCCCTTAACGAATTTATTTCGCGCGAGAATATCAAACGACGGCTCGAGGCCGGTAAAAGAATTTCGCTTCGCGAACTTCTCTACCCACTGATGCAGGGGTATGATTCGGTTGCAGTGAAGGCCGATGTTGAAATTGGTGGAACCGATCAGCGCTTTAACTTGCTCGCTGGTCGTGATATACAAAGATTCTATAATCAACCGCCGCAAGACATTATCACGGGCCCGCTGATCGATGGATTAGACGGACGCAAGATGAGTTCGAGCTTTGGTAATACCATCAATCTGCTTGATACCCCTGATGACATGTTTGGTAAGGTGATGTCGCTCCGCGACGAGGTGATTATCAAATACTTTATTTTACTCACTCGCGTGCCGATGGTGATGATCGAAGAGTATGAGGCTTCGCTCAAGGCAGGCGTGAATCCCCGGGATTTGAAAATGAAGCTCGCGTCGGAAATTGTGCGTCTTTATCATTCTGAAGTGGCGGCCAAGCAGGCGGCAGAATATTTTATCAACACTTTCTCGAACAAAGAGATTCCGGATAATTTATCAAAGTTCAAGCCGACTAAATATGATCTTGTTTCGATCTTGATTGAAACTGGACTTGCTTCGTCACGATCAGAAGCGGGAAGGATTATTGAGCAGGGGGGAGTGAAGGTGAATGGCGAGGTGATCACGGAGAATCATTATCAAATTAAATCTGGGTCAGTGTTACAAAAAGGGAAGATCAAGTTTTTGAAAATATTGTAAGAAGAGGTTGCGGACAAAAAAGAACCCCGTCTCAAATGAAATCGAGAAACGGGGTTCGGGGTGAGTTACTTGTAGAAGTTTATGCGATCAGATTGTGATCGCGATGCCGAGCGCGGTTGCGTTTGCGACGCAGAAGTGTTGCGGCACCGCTAATCGCGAATAGTCCTAATGTTGCTGGTTCAGGGACGACGGCAACCGAGAAAATTGGTGAAGTGATAATCCCGGATGCTGATATATGGGCATCCCAATCGTGGAACCATGATGGTTTCGGTCCGGTATCAATCCACTCTTTTTGGTTGAGATAGACATCAACGTTTGTGAATACTCCACCTTTGAGATCGAAGTTGCCGGAGAGCCATGCCGTGTAATCGCCAGTCTCAAGATTGATCCAAGAACCACTATTTCCTCGAGCATCAATAGATAGAGTTTGGTCGAAGAGAATTATTTCTCCACCGTCTGGCCATGGTTCCGAATGGACCTCATTAGTCCGTAAACTCGAGCTTGCTCCTATTGTTTGAGTTGATGGTGTTGGGTCGCCCGGTTTATAAAACATCCCAGACGCCCAAACATTCACTCCAAACCAGCCAATATTTCCTGGTACGGGATTTGGGTTCGAATTGACATAGACCCCAGTGCTCATGTCCTGAACCACGATGGGCCCCGACACAAAACCATTGGCCCAATCCGAACCCCACAAACTACTTGTCGAAATATTCGTGCCACTATCTCCTCCTCCCTTGGTTGGTGGATCTACCACCGGTCCCGCCTTGATCGGGGAGTAAAATCCCAAAACAAGGCCCAACAAAGCCGTAAAAACGACACTCTTTTTCATCAGCAGTCTCCAAAAATCAAAGACCTTCCACTGGGCCGGTCACACGACAGGCCATCGATGTGATCCTAGCAGATAAGCATATTCTTGTCAATAGGGTGACTGGGGCGTAATTTGCTATCATAAATTTTACTGTGCTTGAGCAAAAAATCATTCTTTCTGGTGTGAAGCCAACCGGTCGCCCACATATCGGCAATTATTTTGGCGCAATGAAGCAGTTCGTGGATCTTCAGAATGAATACCGTTCTTTCATCATGATTGCGGATCTCCACGCGTTGACAAGTGTCACTGACGCGGTCGAACTCCATCAAGATACGCTCAATGTGGCGATGGATTATCTGGCGATTGGCCTTGATTCCGAAAAGGTCACTATCTTCAAACAATCCGATGTACCGTCTCACACCGAGCTCGCTTGGATTTTCAACTGTTTAACGACGATGCCCTATCTCGCTCGCGCCCACGCCTTCAAAGATGCCGAGGCGAAGAATCGTGAGGTCAATGTCGGCGTCTTCACCTATCCCTTACTCATGGCCGCCGATATTCTTCTTTATGATCCTGACCTAGTGCCGGTCGGTCAAGACCAGAAACAGCATGTCGAGATCGCTCGTGACACGGCCGAAAAGTTCAACCGAACCTTCGGTGAAGTTTTCAAATTGCCAGAGTCAATGATTCTTGATCAAGTCAAAACGGTAATTGGTCTCGACGGCCAGAAGATGTCGAAGAGTTATCGCAATACCATTCCACTTTTTGCCACCGAGCGCGAACTCAAGCAATTAGTGATGAGTGTTAAAACGGACTCGAAAGGCGAAGCCGAACCGAAGAATCCGGAGGAGTGTAATGTCTTCGCTTTGCACCGATTATTTTCCGACCGAGATTTACCTGAAATAAAACGACGTTATGTGGAAGGGGCAATTGGTTATCGCGAATCAAAAGAGATTCTCTTCGAAAACATGAATCGTTATCTTGAACCATTGCGAGCGAAGCGAGCAGAAATTGCTAGTCGGTCAGAAGAGGTGGTGACTATTCTGGAGCGGGGCGCGGTCGCGGCCCGCTCGGTGGCGAAGGCGAAGATGATGAAAGTGCGTGAATTCGCCGGCCTATGACCAAAACAAAGAAAGCCACATTATTTCTTGTTTTCGCACTCGTCCTTTCTCTCTACGCCGTAGTGAATCATCTGGAGAACCGAACGGGAACCATCCCGTTGAGTCTCCAAGACTCTCTTATTCCAAATGTTAACGAATGGCTCACTTATCGAAATGAAAAGTATGGCTTTGAAGTAAAATACCCAGTAGATTGGGAGGTTAATGTTTCTAAACAAACAGATCTAGAGAATTTATATTTTTCGTTCATAAATAAAGGGGTAGAAATTGTCGGCCTAGGTGTTTTTAATGGCACTATCGCCATCGATGTTTTAGATAGAATTTTTCCCCGTCCGGAAGTTAAAAATCTTGTGGTTAATGGTATAAACATGATTAATTTATCAGATACTACTTATGATATTTATTTTGAAAAAGGTGACCTGGTATATTATTTTATGAAATCAATGTTTGCCCAAGAAGAAGACGATAAAATTATTAAAACTATCCTTTTCACTTTTAAATTCTTCAAATAAAGAGTTGTTTTGGTAGTGGTAAAAATTTCTGAATTTGTGTAAGATTAAGGTTGGCGTTTTGTTTTCAAAAATAGTTCTTTGATTTAAGAAAGGTAAGAGAATGAGAAATTATATTTTCTGTTCAGTCTGTCTGGCGTTTTTTGGTTCGATTTGTGAGGTAATGGCTCAACCCGTGGCAATGGATTTCAGTCTCCCCGTACGGCCAGCATCTGGTTACTACAATGCTAGTCCCTTCCTGGCGCTCTACAAGAATAAGTACCACATGGGTGAAGATTGGAATGGTAACAAGGGCGGCAGCACCGATTACGGCAAACCGGTTTATCCAATGGCCGCGGGGAAAGTGGTGAAAGTTCTTGATCCCATCCAGAAAGGTTCTGTCGGTAAGGTGGTGGTAATCAAGCATTTGTTGCCAGATAACCAAGTGGTGTACTCGTATTATTTCCACCTGAGTAAAATTCTGGTAAAAATAAACGAGCTTGTTTTCCCCGCCAAACCTTTAGGCAAGATCGGGGATGCTAATAGTTATTATGCGGGAGCGGCCCATCTCCATTTCGAACTCCGTCGAGTGAATCAGACAATGAGTTCGAATTACTCTCCGACATTAACCATTGCCACGGTCCGGAAATATCTTGATCCATCCCTATTCATTGACGATCGAGCCACCAAAGTTAGCGTGAATCTTTTCGCCAATTCATTATTTGTTGCCAATGACGAAAGGGTTAAACTTCCAGGTTATGCTCCGGGAGCCTTAACTTATGTCACTTCTGGTGGTAAAACGCTCTCGCTTTTCTCGGCGATTGGAGCAGGTTGGATTGATCCTAGTATTGAGGTTGATGGAGGTCCGGCTAAAAGATGGATCTGGGATTTTTCGGGCAGTCTAGTTTTTAGTCCGGGTGGTAACTTCAGAATCAAACCTTGGCGAGATTGCGTCCTTACCATTGTTGTTCCCGGAAATCATTTTCAAGCTTCTCGAGCACGAGAGGACATGATTCGGATGGCCGAATTAGCCGGCTTAACGAGAATCAGAATGGAAACTTTCATCGATCTTGGAACTGATTTATCGGCGGCCTACGACCTACGATCCCTTTGTTTCGATCACGGGACGGGAACTGTTCCAGTCTGCTTTGTTCATGCCACCAATCAGGAGAATCCTCTTAGCCGTTTCACTATCGGCTACGAACCGATAGTGGATAGATATCTTGGTGACTGGCACGCGGTTGAACCCAATGACCTCGATTGATTTTCTCTCCTTTCTTTTTTTCTTAACTCCGAACCAAAGTGGTGGCTCGGAGTTTTTTATGTTATAAATAAGTTATTATGGAACGCACAATGATTGGGACGTTGGATAAACAAATAGGGGAGACGGCGAAGGTTATGGGTTGGGTCAGCGTGCGGCGGGATCACGGTAAGCTTATCTTCTTCGATGTTCGCGATCGAAGTGGCTCGGTGCAAGTGGTCGCTTTACCGAATGAGATTGAGACTCACACTTTGGCGGATCGCCTTCGCCCGGAATGGGTGATTGAGGTTGTCGGGCAGATCAATAAGCGACCAGACAAGATGATCAATTTAGAGATCCAGAATGGCGATATTGAACTGGTGGCTAAAGAAATTAAAATTTTGAATGAAGCCAAGACCCCCCTTTTTGATCTTATAAGTGATGGGCGGGAGATTAGTGAGGCGATTCGTTTGAAGTATCGTTATTTGGATTTGCGTCGACCGCGCCTTCAGGCGAATCTCCGTCTGCGTCATCATGTGATTAAACTGATCCGAGACTATCTGGATGAGCGAAGTTTTACCGAGGTGGAGACACCGATTCTCACCAAGTCGACGCCGGAAGGGGCGCGGGATTATCTCGTTCCTTCACGACTCTTTGCCGGCTTCTTCTACGCTTTGCCGCAATCGCCGCAACAATATAAGCAACTGCTAATGGTGGCGGGTTTGGAGCGCTACTTTCAAATTGCTCGTTGCTTCCGTGATGAAGATACTCGCGGTGACCGCCAACCGGAATTCACCCAGCTTGACCTGGAGATGAGCTTCGTCAATCGCGAGGAGGTGATGGCACTCAATGAAGCACTGCTGATTGAGATTGTGAAAAAGTTGGTGCCAAAGAAGAAGATTCAAACTTTACCCTTCCCTTGTCTAACCTACGACGAAGCGATGAGTAAGTATGGCACCGATCGGCCAGATTTGAGAGAAAATAAAACGGATCCAAATTTACTCGCTTTCTGTTGGGTGATCGACTTCCCCTTCTTCGAGAAGACTGATGGCGGTTGGACCTTCACTCACAACCCCTTCTCGGCGCCGACACCAGAGCATTTGTCATGGCTCTTGAAGCAAGAGAAGCTAGGTGAGATTAAGACGACCCAATACGATGTCACACTGAACGGTTTCGAGATTGGCGGGGGGAGTATCCGCAATCACGAGTCGGAAGCTCTCCGCGCGGTCTTCGAAATTCTCGGTTATGCTAAAGAAAAAATTGAAAGTGATTTCGGCCACATGCTCCACGCCCTTGCGTCTGGCGCGCCGCCACACGGCGGTATTGCTTGGGGGCTTGATCGCTTGCTCGCGCTCCTCGCTGGTGAGCCCAATATCCGCGAAGTGATTGCTTTCCCCAAGACAGGGGAGGGGAAAGATTTAATGATGAATGCACCAGCATCTGTTGACCCCGCGCAATTGAAAGAATTAGGAATCAAAATTCTCGAAGAGAAAAAAAAGCGCCCCCCGGAGAGGGCGCTTAATGTCAAGGCTAAGCCTTGACATATTTTACTGTGGTCTCTTCTTTTTCTCCTCAAGGACAAGTGATGAAGGTATACTGTCGTTCAGGGCTGAGGAGGACGGTTGCTTCGGTCATCTGTCTATAAGTGACCAGATTGAGCTCCTCCAAGATTTCCTGAATCGGGATAATTCGATGATGAGAAGCTAAATCTCCGGCTGAGTTATTGGCTAGGTCCGATCCCGAAACATCAGTCATCAGACATTGCTGGAGGCAAGACCGCCGTTTTCGATCGAAAAGATCCCGTCTCTGTGGAATCATCGAGATGCATTTACGGACAAGCTCGTTGATATAAGGGGTAGCGTCCGGACTGATTATTCCTTTGATCTCGTATTCGTAGACATCATGGAAGCCAGTATAGTCTGTGCCGATGTTGTAAGCGAGGCCACGCTTCTCACGGATCTCATCGAACAGAATCTTCCTAAGCATTTGATCGAACACTCGGCGGGCCTGCCGGGGAAAATCAGCAGGGAAAGCCCAAGTCGCTTTATATTCTGTCTGGTCAATCTTAAGGCTAATGTAGTCGGAAAGCTTTACAGTCTTAGCTCGTTCTATCGGAACTGGAAATTGATTGAATGGCTGTGGAATTGAATTCCTTGTGCCAACCTTTTGTCTCCCGAAAGGACTCTCTTCGAGTCTAGCGATCACTGCTTCAGTCGGAAGACCACCAATGATCACTAAGCTCATGTTCGTCGGAACATAGTGCCGGTCGTAGAAACCTTGAAGGTCAGCTTCCGTGACGGAAAGAAAACCCTCTGGTCGACCGAGCGGTCTATTCCACGTCTCAAGCCGATGTCCTTTAAACAAAGCGCGCCGGATGCCCATGTCCCAATCCAACTGCTCGAGGAATGGGTATCGCCAGTTGAATTCTCGGAAAATAACCTTGCGCTCACGCTCCACCTTTTTCTCAAGTTTAGCTCCGAGGAGCATTGAGCCGAAAATCACCAGAGCTTCGCTGAAGGTAGCGAGATGAGCTGGAACAGCGAACTTGTATCGAGTCGAAAGGTAGTTAGTGATACCAAATTCCACTAGTCCACCGCAAGTCTCGAAGAACTCTTTCGTCGAATCGAATTCTCGGTCAGGAATGTTTTGGCTGACAAGATGCTCCACAAAGTGGGCTAGTCCCGGCATTGCCACTGGATCTTCTCTGCCACCACTATGAACGACTACGATCATCCCAATCCAGGGGCGATCCCAAAATACGGAATGGACTTCAAGCCCGTTCGAGAGAACGGTCTTGGTGAATCCAGCATAGGGGTCGTACATCGATAATTCTCCTTCTGTTTTGAGTTGTGAAGGTGCGATTTATTGAGACACGTTATCTCAACTTTTTTGCTAAATCCAAATTCAAGCTAGCATTCAAAGCATTGTTTGTCAAGCTATCGAAATAGGGCTAAGTCGGGTAAAATTTAGGGGCAATGCCCGAGACTTTTGCCGTTCGAGTTGGAGAATTTGAGGGGCCGCTCGATCTCCTACTCAAACTTGTTGAGGAGCGAGAACTTCAGATCAATAAAATTTCCCTTGCCACTGTGGCCGACAGTTTCCTTGAATATCTTAAGGAACTTCCGCGTCCGACCATGGAAATTCTTGGCAATTTCGTCGTCATCGCTTCAACTCTAATATTAATCAAATCGATCTCGCTTCTCCCCACTTTGCCGGTAACCAGTGAAGAAGAAGAACAGATTGGTGATCTCGAGCGCCGACTTAAGCTCTATCAGTTGATTCGAGAAACCAGCTCGTTCGTTAGAGAAGCCTTGGCGACGCCACTAATTTTTTATCGCGATCCGCGACAGCGAGTGGTGAACCCAATTTTTTCGCCAACCCCAGAAATTACCCTACCGGCCCTACACTTAGTGATAGAACAACTGGTTCGTAATTTACCTAAAACTGAAATTTTGCCAACCACTTCGGTCAAACGTTTGATCAGTATCGAATCAGTGATCGCTGATCTCACGCGCCGAATGGAATCGGTGTTGTCGATGAGTTTTAAAGATTTTGTAAAAGATAAAAGTGATAAAATAAGTGTTATCGTTAGTTTTCTCGCTCTCCTCGAACTTTTTAAACAAGGCCTGGTGAGTGTCACTCAACCTGGGCATTTCTCCGATATTAAGATTGAGACCAGAGATTCAAACACGCCGCGCTATGGCTAAGATCCGCCTTTTCAGGTTATAATTTGTCTCACTTATTATTATCATGAATTTGACATGGATTTAACGGCTAAAATCGAGGCCATTCTTTTTTGGAAGGCAGAACCGCTGACCGTGGCTGATCTCGCTCGATCGCTCTCGCGCGACGAGCATGAGATTGCTCAAGCTCTCGAAACGCTTACGATTCAACTGAACGGTCGGGGGATTGTTTTGGTACGCAATGGCGATGAGGTGATGCTAGGTACAGCGCCGGCAATGGGGGGATTGATTGAACAGTTGACTAAAGATGAACTGGCGCGCGATATTGGGAAGGCTGGACTCGAGACTTTAACCATCGTACTTTATCGTGGGCCTGTTACCCGCGCCGAGATTGATTATACTCGCGGCGTTAATTCGAGTTTCATTCTCCGTAATCTCTTAGTACGTGGTTTGATCAATAAGATCACTAATCCAGCAGATGCTCGCGGTTTCCTTTATCGTCCCACCTTCAAGCTTCTCTCTTGGCTCGGAGTTAAGGAAATTTCGGAATTGCCAGATTATCGTCGAGTGGTTGATAAACTTAGAGAAATTACCACTAACTCTATTACCGTATGAAAACGATTTCACCATTCATCCAGCATTTTCTCGCAGCCGTGGCGATTCTGTCTGCCTCTTACGGTCTCTGGTTAGAGCTAGATAATTTTACTTGGTTTCAAGCGTATGTTTTACCACAGCCGGTCGCGGTTAATCTCTTTGACTCACTCTCAATTGAGGCGAAGGCGGCATTTGTCTACGAACCGGACATTGGTCGAGTGCTTTATGCTAAGAGTGAACACGAACGCTTGCCCATTGCTTCTCTCACTAAAGTGATGTCGGCGCTCGTGGCCTCCGAATTTCTACCAGAGTCAACGATCGTTCAATTCCCCGATCTTCCCGATCGTCATTATCAACTCAAGGATTTAGTGGCCTTGACCCTCATAAGTTCTTCCAATAATGGGGCACTAGCTTTGGCTACTGCTACTCAAGATTCAATTGGCCAAGATCTGGTGACGGCGATGAATGCTGAAGCCAAGAGACTCAATCTCGCTCAAACAGTCTTCACTAATTCGACTGGTCTTGACCTCAATAGTGGCGCGGCCGGATCATACAGTTCAGTTTATGATATCGCACACCTATTCGTTTACATCCTCTCGTTTCGGCCAGAGTTGCTAGCGTCGACCAGATTTAAGGAGATTGAAGTGCCAACGGTTGAAGGCCTGCGTCATCGCTTCGAGAACACCAATGAAATCTTATCAGATCTGCCCGGCCTTTTGGGATCAAAAACTGGTTTTACTGATGCGGCGGCGGGGACTCTGGCCATCGCTTTCGACCGTGGATTGAATCAGCCCGTGGTGATTGTTGTTTTGGGCTCAACCGAGTCGGGGCGTTTTACCGATGTGAAGTCTTTAGTGGACACGGTGATTAAGACTTATCTATTATCATGATTATCGATGTGGTAAAAGTTTTTGCTCCTTCCACGGTGGCCTTCTTCATCGGGGTGGCGATTACGCCAATTCTAACCCATTACTTATACCAGCATCGAATGTGGAAAAAGCGAGCGGGCAAGGTGGCGCCAGATGGTCAGCCTACACCGATCTTCGATCAACTTCACCACGATCGCGATGTCGGGACTCCTCGCTTGGGCGGGATAATTATTTGGGCCACCGTTGGACTGGTTACTCTACTTTTTGCTCTCATCGCTGTTTTTTATCCAACACCGGTGACCGAAAAATTAAATTTCTTAAGTCGTAATCAGACTTGGTTACCTCTTTTCACTTTAATCATGGCTTCGCTAATTGGTTTGGCCGATGATTGGCTTGAGATAAGTGGTAAGGGAAGATATGTGGCTGGGGGACTCTCTTTCCGCAAACGACTCCTTCTCGTGACTCTCTTAGGAATTCTAGGAGCATTATGGTTTTATTTCAAACTCGAACGTTCCTCAATCGATATCCCTTTCAGTGGTGAACTCTCGATTGGTTGGCTAATCATTCCCTTTTTCGTTTTGATAATGATTTTTCTTTTCTCGAGCAGTGTCATTGACGGCCTAGACGGTTTGGCGGGGGGAGTGATGGCCATTATTTTCGGTGCCTACACTGGTATCGCCTTTTTCCAAAATCAGATTGATCTCGCGGCTTTCTGTGCCGTCGTGACCGGGGCAATCTTAGCTTTCTTGTGGTTCAATATTCCGCCGGCCCGATTCTATATGTCGGAGACGGGAATTCTTGGGTTGACGACGACACTGACGATTATTGTTTTCTTAACCGAATCGGTCGTGACCCTACCGATTATTGCTTTCCCTCTTTTTGCTACGGTGCTCGGGAATGTTATTCAACTAGGGTCGAAAAAATTTCGTCAGGGGAAAAAAGTTTTTCGCATTGCCCCGCTTCACCATCACTTCGAGGCCATCGGTTGGTCGCCCGCCAAAATAGTTATGCGTTATTGGATTATCGGAATTATTATGGCAGTGATCGGTATGATTATTACTCTTATTGGCCGTTAATATGTCTTCTCGATCCCGGAAGAAAAATCGGCGTTTCTTTTTTTTCATCATTGTTTTAGCGGCGGCTGGTTTCCTTATTTTTTCATCCGCTTCCCTGGGTTTGCTTAGTCGAGATGGTGCCAGTTACACCAAAGTTGTTTTTAACCAATTATTTACGCTTTTGGTTGGGTTAGTCCTATTGCTTATCTTCCGTCGGTGGCCATATCACTATTGGTTGAAAGTTGCGCCATGGCTGCTAATCGTTGCTTCAATTATGACCTTGCTGGTTTTTGTTCCCGGAATTGGTTTTGCCTCCGGCGGAGCCCATCGTTGGATTTCTCTTGGTTCAAGAACATTCCAACCTTCGGAACTTCTGAAATTCAGCTTGATTATTTTTCTCGCCGCCTGGTTGTCGAAAATTCGTGATCGAGTTACCACTTGGCGATCAGGGTTTACCCCATTTTTGATTTTTGTTGGCTTAGTGGGGGCCTTGCTTATTGCTCAACCAGACATCGGAACATTTCTTGTTTTATTGAGTGCTTCTATGGCAATGTTTTTTGTCGCGGGTGCTAAGTGGCGGCAACTTTTGGTTTTAGGTTTGATCACTTTGATTGGTCTATCGCTTATTATTATGTTCAAACCTTACGTTCGTGAACGCGTCCTCACTTTTTTCTATCCTGATAAAAAAATCGAGTCTTCAGCTTGGCAAATCAACCAGTCGCTTATCGCCATTGGCGCCGGTGGTCCCACTGGCCGTGGCTTCGGTCAAAGTCTTCAGAAGTTCAATTATTTACCGGAGCCGATCGGGGATTCTATTTTTGCCGTGGCGAGCGAAGAATTTGGTCTGCTTGGCGGTGGCGCTTTGGTGACCGCTTTTACTTTTTTTGTCATCTGGGGTTTGCGAATTGCCGCCCGCGCCCCTGATCGTTTTGGTCAATTATTAGTGGTTGGTTTCATTGTTCTTATGACAACGGGGGCGTTCATCAATATCGCTTCAATGCTCGGTCTTTTTCCTTTGACCGGAATTCCGCTTCTTTTTGTCAGTCATGGCGGGAGCGCTCTCTTGTTTTCCATGCTTGGGGCTGGTGTTATACTGAATGTGGCCCGCGAATCGCGGTTCTAATGCAAATATTATGAAAATCATTTTTACTGGTGGGGGAACAGCCGGGCACTTTTATCCGATTATCGCAGTGGTGGAAGCTCTCAACGTGATTGCTCGTAAGCACAAGTTACTCAATCTTAAATACTATTTTCTCTCCGAAAATCCTTATGACGAGCGAGCCTTATTTGAGAATCAGATTGAGTTCCGGCGCGTGCGCGCCGGCCGTTTGCGGCGCTATTTCTCCTGGCGAATTATTCCCGATTTTTTTCAAACCGGCATCGGCATTATTGAGGCAATCATAAAACTTTACGCTATTTATCCCGATCTGGTGTTCTGTAAAGGTGGCTATGCCAGTTTTCCGGTGGTGGTGTCGGCGCGTTTATTCCGTATCCCTATCTTCGTCCACGAATCAGATTCTCGGCCCGGCCGCGTTAATTATTTTGCGGCGCGCCGAGCGACGCGCATCGCCGTCTCTTATCCAGAAGTTATCACTTTTTTCCCAGAGAAAAAGCGATCAGTGGCGGCGGTTACTGGTAATCCAATTCGTCATGATCTTCTCTACCCGCTCACTGCTGGCGCGCGCGAGTTTTTGGATCTTGAATCAAATCTTCCCATTGTTTATGTAACGGGTGGCTCACAGGGGGCCGCGATTATCAATGAAATCTTGCTCGACATTTTGCCGACTCTCTTAGGGAAATGTCAGGTTGTCCATCAAGTGGGTGAAAATAATTTGAAGGAAGTGAAGCAACGCGCGTCAGTTGTCTTGGAGAAATCATCTTTCCGCGCGCGATATAAACCGGTAGGCTTCCTTAATAGCTCGGCGATTCGAATGGTGGCTGGAGCGTCGGCGCTCGTTGTTTCGCGCGCCGGCTCTTCAATTTTCGAATTCGCCCAGTGGGGACTGCCGGCGATTCTTATCCCAATTCCCGAGTCAATCAGCCATGATCAACGCACCAACGCTTTCACTTACGCTCGCTCGGGTGGAGCGACGGTGATCGAGCAGGGGAATTTGACCCCCTCAGTGCTCCAATCGGAAATTTTCCGTTTACTCAATAATCAAGAATTGCTCGCGACGATGCGGGTGGGAGCAAAAAGTTTTGCTCGCCCCGACGCTGCCGAAAAAATCGCCGCCGAAATCTTATCGATCATTGTGAGTCATGAAAAATAAACAGGTAATTGTGCGTTTTCCACCAAGTCCGACGGGGCCATTGCATGTCGGTGGTGCTCGAACGGCTTTATTTAATTACTTATTTGCCAAGCAAAATGGCGGACAGATTTTTTTGCGGATTGAAGACACCGACCGTGAACGGTCGAAGCCGGAATTCGAACAAAATATTATCGAGAGTTTAACTTGGCTCGGTCTCGAATTTGATAATGCCCAACCGATCCGCCAATCTGAACGTTCGGCGATTTATCGCGCGGCGTTGGAAAAATTAATCTCAAACAATACAGCCTATGTTTCTAGGGAAGAGATTGAGAAAAAAGATAAAAGGGGAGAGGTGATTCGTTTGCGCAATTTGGGTAAAGTGATCACTTTTACTGATCTCATTCGTGGTGAAATAAGTTTCGATACTACCGAGCTTGGTGACTTCGTGATGGCGAAAAGTCTTGACGAGCCACTCTACCACTTCGCGGTGGTGGTGGACGATTGGCGGATGAATATCTCGCATGTGATTCGTGGCGAAGATCATATCTCCAACACCCCGCGACAAATTTTGATTCAGGAGGCACTCGGCGCTCCGCGTCCGATCTATGCTCATATCCCACTCATTCTGGCCCCCGATCGTTCAAAGCTGTCGAAGCGTCACGGTGCCGTGAGTGTCACTGAATATCGCGATCAAGGATATTTACCGGAGGCTTTGGTCAACTACCTTGCCTTGCTTGGTTGGAATCCGGGGACGGATCAAGAACTTTTTTCGTTGAAAGAATTGGTCAAACTTTTTTCACTCGAGCGGATCCAACATGGCGGTGCCATCTTCGATCTCGAGAAGTTAAAATGGTTGAATCGAGAATACTTGAAGCAGGTCTCCGAAACGATATGGCAAGATTGTTTTACCTCCGACTGGTCGACTGAACTTCGCCCGAAACTCATCCCGCTTCTCCGCGAGCGAGTGGCAACTCTTGAAGAAGCCAAATCATTTATCGCGAACGGGGAATATGATTATTTTCGAACAACACCGGTGGTCGCTCGAAAATTATTAAAAAATCCCGAAACTTTGAGCCAAACTATTACTTTGCTAAAAAGTATTTCCGAAAACAGTTTTAACTCTGAACAGATTAAAACAGCGCTAACCGCTTATGCGGAGAAGATCGGCCGAGCGGCGGTACTTGGAACTTTTCGTGTCGCACTCTCCGGTCGCGAACGTTCACCCGACCCTTTCACCATCGCTAGTATTCTCGGCAAGAAAGAGACTCTCACTCGCCTGCAGAAAATTCTTAATCGTTACGATGTTGAATAGGGGAGTCATAACTTTTGTTGCAGTTTTTGTTCTTTTGGCGATTTTTGTCCAGTCGTCGTTCGCGGCGACGGCCGATGAATTGCGCTTACAGATCGCTAGTCGGTCAGCAGAGATTAAGCGTCTTGAGAACGAGATTACTGGTTATCAGGAAGAACTTACGGCGACAGTTAAAGTATCTTCAAGTTTGCAGAGCGAAATTAAACGTCTGGAAACAACGCGCAAGAAGTTAGCCGCCGATATTAAAGTAACCGAAAATAAAATTGAATTAACTGATTTGAAGATTAAAGAAATCGCCCTTGATATTGGTAACAAAAATCGGACCGTCTCTAGCCGTCAAGCGGCGCTTGGTGAAAGTCTCCGAGAGTGGCGAAGTCGAGATAACGAATCTTTATTTGAGATCATGCTTGCTTATCCACACCTCGCCGATTTTTGGAACGAACTCGACCAGTTAACGGCCCTACAACATCAAGTGCAAGATAGCATTGCGACCCTACGTTCTCTCCGTAGTGAGCTTGAAGTCTCGAAATTGGCGACCGAAAACGAGCGCAATGAACTTGACCGGTTGCGAACTCGTTTAGCGGATCAGAAAGTTCTGGCCGAAGATAATAAGGCCGAGAAGGACCGCTTGCTTAAATCAACGAAGAATAAAGAGGCGAATTATAAAATTTTGTTGGTGGGAACCCAGGCGAAGAAAGAAGCCTTTGAGAAAGAACTCTTCGATTTCGAGAATCAACTCCGAATCGTGATCGATCCCAAAAGCATTCCATCGGCCGGTAAGGGGATTCTCGCCTGGCCACTTGAAAGTATTTTTATCACTCAGCAATTTGGCAAAACGATGGATGCCAAACGCCTCTATGTTTCGGGGACACATAATGGGGTTGATTTCAGAGCCACGGTGGGGACACCAGTCAAGGCGGCGCTGGCTGGAGTTATTACGGCCGTTGGCGATACGGATCGAGCTTGTCCTGGGGCTTCTTACGGCAAATGGGTGTTGATTAAACATGCGAATGGTTTGAGTACCATTTATGGTCACCTCTCACTCATTAAAGCCGTCGCTGGGGAGATAATAAAAACCGGTCAAGTAGTCGCTTACAGTGGCAATACTGGCTATTCGACGGGACCACATCTTCATCTCTCGGTATTAGTTACCCAGGGAGTACGAGTTGGGGAGTATAATTTCAAAAGTTGTGCGGGGGCAAAAATAACTATGCCCTTGACTAGCCCGGAGGCTTATCTTGATCCACTTATCTATTTATGATATTTTTATAATTATGTTCAAGTTTATCTTATTGGTGATTATCATCGCTCTTGTTTTATCTTATTTTCACATCGATTTGCAGACTCTTGTTGACAAAGTCATATTGATGTTTCAGAACTAGACAGGGCTGGGGGAATATGCTAGGGTGGTTCTAGGTATTTAGATCGATAGATCAGGTTGGCTAAATACCCTTGCATTATAAAGCTTATTTGACAGGTTAGGCGTCAGGCCTGATCTGTTTTACTACCATTATATCCCTTAACACTATCGGCCTAAACGGTCTAATAGCTATCTCGCAGTTGGTTTCTTTCGCCACTGGTAGTGGCAATTCGACCTCGATGGCGATGAATCAAGTTCAAGAATACACTATTCCGGAGCTCATCGAAGAAATTAGTGCGCACTATGGGGTTGATTCGACCGTGGCACTTGATATTGCTCGCTGTGAGAGTCGTCTTCAGCAATTTCGTGCGGACGGGTCTTTGGTGCGTGGTAATAAAAATCCTTCGGATGTTGGGATTTTTCAAATCAATGAGAAGTATCATTTGGAACAGAGCCAGACTAAGGGTTTCGATATTTACACGCCAGCGGGGAATATTGAATACGCCATGTGGCTTATAAAGAATGATGGCGATCGGCACTGGCGTTGGAGTCAGAGTTGTTGGGATATTTAATGGTGTATGTCGCAAAAGATATATTGTGCGACATGTTATATCAGTTGGGAAAATTTCTCACAATCCCGGACAATTAGAGGCCGGTGCGTAACCAGCCGCTCTCGCCTCTTCAATAGTCGCGAACCAAATTTTATTCCCCTCTTTAATACTTCCCGCACTCGGACACCAGGGGTAATGATATTTGGTACCATTTTTTGAAGCAACAAAGTTTTTGCTCGCGTTATTATTACTGATCGTGGTTGTCGGTGTGTTGAGGGCAGTCGCTGTTTTAGCCGTCGACTCCCCTACCAAAATTGGATTTTCGATCAAGACTGGGGTTTTACTTTCTTCAATCTTCGACCAACGACCAAGACCAAAGCCAAGCGTTCCGATCAAAATAAGATTGATTGGCATTAACCAAGGCTTGATTTTATCTAGACGTTCGATTATACTCATATAGTCTATGGCACATCGTAAGGCTGGCGGTACCGCTAAGAATCTTCGAGATTCGAACCCCAAATACCTTGGGGTCAAACTCGCGCACGGCGCGACCGCCAAGTCGGGAGCAATTATCGTCCGCCAACGCGGGACCTACTTCGTCCCGGGTAAGAATGCCGGTCTCGGTAAAGACCATACTATTTTCGCTCTTACAGCGGGAGTAGTCAACTTCGCGACTAAAAGGAAAACTAACTACGACTCTCGTCAGCGTCTGGTGAAAATGGTTAATGTGACCTAACACTAGCGTCGTTAATTTCTGGTTCAACAACGAGCGTGAAGCTCGTTTTTATTTCGCCGTGGCTCACCGGAATAGTGTGGGTACCGATTTCTTTGATTGGTTGTTTCAAGGTAACCCAATTCGGTTCAAGGTCAAAAGTTGTTTGAACGCGGAGCGCTTCGACAAGGTCATTGTTATCAATTCCACTGAAGAGATGCCCTAGCTCATTGGCGCGCTTGGTGAGCGTGATGGTTATTTGCTTGAGTTCAGCCACTTCCTTCACCAAACGCTCGCGTTTCTCAACCGTCGCTCTCTCCAACTTGTCACGCTTGATCTCGGCTTGAGCTAGAGCTGTCTTGGTAGCAATTATTCCCAAACCTCGAGCCAGGATAAAATTTCGCCCGTAACCGGCTTTGACTTCCTTAACCTCATACGGCCGCCCGAGCTCGGGGACATTTTTCAGAAGGACGATCTTCATGCCGCTAACTATAACTCTATTTCCATTTCCCCGCACCATTGACAACCACATATAATTATTTTTTTAAATTACACCACAACCTCCACGGCCGTGTGAAATGTGGATTAATTTTTTAAATCAAATTTAAATCGGTTATTTCTTCTGTTTCAAGAAATCGATGGCGCGTAGGAGGACTGGATCAGTGCTGGTGGCGGTTGGTGGAGCATCTGGCATCTTGATCAGAATATCTGGTTCAAGACCATTATCAACCAAACTTTTATGCTTAGGCGTGAGCCACTTAGCGATAGTGATTTTGAGCGAACTTTCGGGGGTCACCTCCACCAGTTCTTGCACGGACCCCTTACCGAAACTCTTCTCCCCGATCAAAGTCGCAATTCCGTGTTCCGACAAGGCGCCCGCCAGAATTTCGGCGGCCGAAGCGCTACCGCCATCGATTAGAATGGCAAGTTTCAATTGATCAGTGAAAACATCATAACCGTAACTACGATAAATCTTTTCTTCCTCGGTGTCACCGCGATGTTCGATGATCACGGGCTTGCCGGCGGGCAGGAACCATGATGCCATATCGACCGCGGCATCAAGCAGACCGCCGGGGTTACCACGCAAGTCAATAATCATTTTGTCAGTTTCAGCGCCGATGAATTCTCGTAAGGCCTCGCGGAAGTTGCTCGTAGCATTCCCGTTGAAATTGTAAAGCCGGATGATAAAAACGCCATCTTTCGTTTCGGTGCCGAGAGTGGGAATTGAGATTTTTGCTCGAGTGACGGTGATGGGTCGATCGTCCTCACCTTCACGACGGATAGTAAGAATCACCAAACTGCCAATTTCACCTCTGATCAAGTTGATTGCCTCGGTCAGAGTGAGTGCCCTAGTTTCTTGTTCATCAATTTTAATTATCTGATCGCCGAATTTGATCCCCGCTCCTTTTGCCGGTGTATCTTTCAGCGCGCTGACAACCGTCAAGACATGATTTTTGATATCTACCTCCATACCAACTCCGCCAAAATTGCCGATAATACTTTCCTCGAAATTCTTTTTCTCTTCCGGTGGCAGGAAGACTGTATACGGATCACCAAGGGCATCGGTCATCCCACTAATCGCGCCCCAAACCCGTTTCTCGGTGGTGGAAGTGGTCGTGGCGGTTGAGGTACTCGCCCCGCCGTTGGCGGGGCGCGCATGGCTATCAACGAATTTATCATCCAAGATTCGCCAGGCTTTCCAGAAGGGCGAGAGATCGACATTGTCGACTGCATCGTTTGTTTTCGTCCTCTCGGCTGTTTTCAACTCGCTTCCGTTGTTTTCGTTATTGATTAGACCGACATAGAGACCGCCGCCGAAGGCGGCGGCAAGGAAGACAATTACGCAGAATCCAATTACTAGATATTTAAGTGACCGAAGCATGATTTCAGATAGTGCGGCCATTATCGCACCACTTCCCTCTTGTGGTCAACGAGGGAGGGCGATATACTAAACAAATATTTAACTATGCTTACCCGGCATCAGTATAAAGAATTAATCTGGATTGATCTCGAGTCGCCGACCGAGTCAGAACTTGCTTCGGCCGCGCGTGAATTCAAAGTTCATCCGCTGGTTACCCATGAACTCAATCAACCCTCTTTACGTTCCAAAGTCGATCTTTATAGCGATTTCATCTATCTTATTCTCCACTTCCCAATTTGCCAAATTTGTTACAGCGAGCGAGTGAACGCTGGTAGTGTTCAGAATAATGCTGACACAGAAGAAATCGATTTCGTTATCGGACACAACTTTTTAATTACCACTCATTATCAACCGGTGGTGGGGATAAAAGAATTTGCCACCATCTTCCAACCTAGTCAGCTTGAGGATCGTGGTAAGGACAAGACACATGCCGGCTTTCTCTTTTACCACCTGGTTCGGCAACTCTATGGTGAGTTGACGACTGGCCTTGATTATATCAACGGTGTATTGAAGCAAGCTGAAGGGAAAGTATTTTCTGGTGAAGAGCGAGCGATGGTCAAACTTCTGGCCGAAGTTAATCACACCTTGCTTGATTTCCGCTGGGCGCTCAAGCATCATCGCGGGGTGCTTGATTCTTTGCAAGCTGTCTCTCGAGAATTCTTTGATGACGACTTCCACTACTATCTTGGCGCGGTGAGTGGCGAGTATAATCGGATTTGGGCCATGCTCGAGAGCAATCGCGAAACCTTCACTGATCTCCGCGAGACAAACGAGTCCCTTCTCTCGATCAAGACCAATGAGACGATGAAGGTTTTCACTGTCATGGCTTTTATCTTTTTCCCCTTGACGCTTATTACTCAATTCTTCGGTATGAATATAATTCTTCCTTTAGCTGATTCGCCACACAGTTATTATTTCGTTCTGGCCTTAATGCTGGCAACACTTTTTGGCATGTTGGCTTTAGCTAAATATCGCCGATGGCTCTAACTTCGCCGCTTCAAATTTACAATACTCTTCGGCGGAAGATTGTCCCCTTCCACTCTCTTCGATCGGAAGAAGTGGCGATGTATACTTGTGGCCCAACGGTTTATGCGCCGGCCCATATTGGCAATTTACGCACTTTCGTGGTGAGCGATTGGTTAAGACGAGTATTGGAGTGGAACAATTATCAAGTGACAGCGGTGATGAATGTGACCGATGTGGATGATAAAACAATCAAGGGTAGCCGCGCGGCCGGCGTGCCCCTCCCTTCCTTCACCAAGCCTTTTGAAGAAACTTTTTTCGCTGATCTTGATTCACTGAATATTGAACGGCCGACACATACGCCGCTTGCCACTGAATATATTAAACCGATAATTGAGATGATTGATATTTTATTACAACGCGATTTGGCCTATCAAGCGGTCGACGGAATTTATTTCCGCGTGGCAAAAGCCAAAGACTATGGGGCATTGGCTCAATTAAAGTTTAATCCCACCGCGACGCAATCGCGAATTGGGAGTGATCAATATGATAAAGAGGCAGCGAGTGATTTCGCTCTCTGGAAATTCTGGCAAGCGGCTGATGGTGAAGTAGGGTGGGAGGCGCCGTTTGGCCGAGGCCGACCCGGTTGGCACATCGAATGCTCGGCGATGATCCGCACTCTTCTTGGCGATACTATCGACTTCCACTTAGGTGGCACGGATCTTATCTTTCCTCACCATACGAATGAAATGGCTCAATCGGAAGCGGTGACCGGTCGGCCACTCGCTAATCATTGGCTTCATATCGCCTTTGTAAATATGGCGAATAGCAAGATGGCTAAATCGGAAGGTAACATCATTACCCTGGCCGAGATTATCGTTCGTGGCGTACCGTCGCTCGCGTATCGTTACTGGTTACTCTCGGCCCACTATCGGACAGTGATGAATTTCTCTTGGGAGGCGTTAGCCGGGGCGGCAAATTCTTTACGAAGATTACGGCATTATGTTTTTGATCTTTCAGAAAAAAATAAAAGTGGTGGTAAAACTGGAATTATCAATCAAGAATATTTAAGCAAATTCACTGAAGCAATAAATGATGATCTTAATTTGCCGGTGGCCTTGTCGATTGTCTGGCAACTTCTCGGTGATTACTCCCCCGCCTCGCCCGACATGCTCACCACGATTCTCGAGTTCGACAAAGTGTTGGGTTTTGACCTTGCCTCGGCTACCGAGCCAGAGGTTTTTTCTGAAATTCCTAATGAAGTTAAGCAACTCGTGATTGATCGAGAATCAGCGCGCGAAGTTAACGATTTCTCCCGTGCCGACTCACTTCGACAAGAGATCACCACTGCCGGTTATGCTATTGAAGATACTCCCGAGGGCCCAAGATTGAGGAAAAAGTAATTTATCCCCCAATCATCCCCTATTTGTTTGATTTGACTGGCTTCCGTCGCTTTGGGGCTATGCTACAATCGAGTGACATGGCGACTGTCGCTGCCCCATTTACGAAACCCGGCCTGCGTGTGCCACCGCAGGATGTCTCCGCCGAGCAGGCTTTGCTCGGTTCGATTATGGTCAAACCGGCCGGTTTGAATGAGATTGTGACGATCATTAAACCTGACGACTTCTACGCCGAGAAGCACTGCCGGATTTATAAGGCCATGCTCAAGCTTTTCGACAAGAGTGAGCCGATTGACCTCATCTCGATGACCAGTGCGCTCCAAGGGGCGAAACAACTCGAATCAATCGGTGGCGCTGGTTACTTGGCCGAGATGGTCAACACCGTTCCCTCAGCGAGCAATTTGGGATTTTACGCGGCGATTGTTAAGAAAAAGGCTCAACTTCGACATTTGATTGAATCGGCCGAGCACATCTCTCAACTCGGTTACGATGAGGGTCAAGATGTTGATAACATTTTCGAATCCGCCGAGAAGGCGATTCTCGGGATCATCAGCTTTTCTAAAAAAAGTTTCATCACTCTCAAGGATAGTCTAGCGGAAGCGTGGGAACGTTTCGAGCGACTTCATAAATCAGGTGACACTCTCCGTGGTGTGGCGACTGGTTTCAAACAACTTGATGATAAGTTAGCTGGTTTGCAGAAGTCCGATCTGATTATTCTCGCTGCTCGACCCTCGATGGGCAAGACCTCGCTCGCGCTCGATATCGCTCGCCATGTGGCGAAGGGTCAGACGCCAGTCTGCGTCTTCTCGCTCGAGATGAGTTCGCAACAACTCGTCGATCGCCTGATCGCCGCCGAGAGTAATGTGGATTCATGGAAGCTTCGTACCGGCCGGTTATCGGTGGATGATGAGTTTTCTCGCATCCGCGATGCTCTTGACGCCCTCTCGAAGGCGCCGCTCTTCATCGACGATGATGCCTCCAACAACATTACCAAAATGAAGTCGGTAGCACGCCGCCTCAAGGCTGAGCACAATCTCGGTCTGATCGTGGTTGATTACCTCCAGCTCATGAT
The DNA here is from genome assembly GCA_036517595.1 of Minisyncoccota bacterium. Lineage (GTDB taxonomy): Bacteria > Patescibacteriota > Minisyncoccia > Phycocordibacterales > JACOZG01 > JAGVGK01. The sequence goes on along the minus strand of DATDVJ010000032.1, from coordinate 17,535 downwards.
CCCGCGGCGAGATAGTGATTCTCTTGTCCAGCAAGTGACCGAGATCTCGCGTTCACTCAAGGGTCTCGCGCGCGAGCTCGATATCCCGGTGCTCGCGCTTTCCCAACTCAATCGCGCCGTCGAACAGCGTGGTGGTCGGCCGCGCCTCTCGGACCTTCGCGACTCTGGCTCCATCGAGCAAGACGCCGATGTGGTCATGTTTATTCATCGGCCTGACAAATATGACGAAACCTCGGATAAGAAAAATATCGCCGAGATCATGATTGAGAAGCATCGCAATGGCCCAACCGGTTCAATCGAACTCTATTTCGACGAGCAGCGGGTGAGTTTCTCAACCGTTGAAAAAAGTGATTTCGGCGCGTTTACCTAATCCCCTTCTTTCTTTATGCCCGAGAACATCATTGATCGTTTGACCGAAACCTTCCGTCGTTTCCCCGGAATTGGGTCGCGGCAGGCGCGCCGTTTCGTCTATCATCTTCTCCACGTTGGTCACGGGCCGATTGAGCGTTTGATCGCTGATCTCCGTGAACTCACCACTGTCGTCGCTCAATGCGAAAGTTGTTTTTGTTTCTATCCAATTGATCATCGGGCGACTAAAATTTGCGATCTTTGTCGAGATTCCGGACGGGATAGGAATTTGTTGATGATTATCGAAAAAGACGCTGACCTAGAAGCTGTGAGGCAAACTGGTGTTTATCAAGGTTATTTTTTTGTTTTGGGTGGTTTGGTGCCAATTTTAGATAAAGATCCACCTTCTACGGTACGGCTTCGAGAACTGGTAAATCTGATTAGTAAACGAGTCGTGACCAAAGAATTAACAGAAATTATCGTAGCGCTAGCCGTTAACCCCGAAGGTGACCACACGATCGAATTTCTTAAGCAAGCACTTGAGAGGTGGACGAAAGGAGGATTGCGATTGACGGTGTTGGGTCGCGGACTCTCGACGGGCACGGAACTTGAATACTCTGATGCCGACACAATTAAGAACGCGCTCCAGAATCGATCGTAGCAATTTTAACTTTAGTATAGGGTTGACGATGACCGCGCTTCACGCGGTAGCGGACTTTAGATTTATATTTAATAACAGTAATTTTTTTTGATCGGCCAGTAGCGATAGTTTTTCCTGTCACAGTTGCCCCAGAGATTGTTGGGACACCAATCGTAGTTTTCTCTCCATCGTTGGTCAGTAGAACTTTTTTGAAGATGACCTTCTCTCCCACTTGCCCACCAGCAGATTCAGGCAGTTTTTCAACCGTCACCACATCACCGGGTGCTACCCGGTATTGTTTCCCCCCCGTCTTAATCACCGCAAATTTCATAATTCGGTAATTATACATATTGCCAATTTTAAAGCAAGACGGTAGAGTTATTATCTTATGTCAGATAACATTGGTCCGCGGTACGTGATCAAAGTTCGCAACCATGAGCTTGGTGTCGAAGGAATCTTGGTGATTGATAATACCAATCTCGGCCCAGGCAAGGGTGGAATTCGGATGACGTCAACCGTCGGTGAGGAAGAAGTGTTGCGGCTCGCGCGAGCGATGACTTATAAGAATGCGCTCGCTGGTATCCCCTTCGGTGGAGCTAAGGCGGGTATTACTTTCGATCCCAAGACGGTTGACTCTAAACGCAAGAAAAAAGTTGTCGAGTGGTTTGCTCGCGAACTTAAACCTTTCCTCCCTAAGCTCTACATCGCCGGGCCGGATATCAATATGACCGAGAAGGAGATGGCGGTGTTTGTCCAAGCTGTGGGAATAAGACAAGTGGCGACCGGCAAGCCCAAGCGCTTGGGTGGTCTCCCCCACGAATTAGGGAGCACTGGCTTTGGTGTGGCCGAAGCAGTGAAAATTGCTTTGGCGCACTGCGGTCTCCCCCTCGCTGGCGCTCGGGTAGCAATTGAAGGTTTTGGTAATGTCGGCATTTTTGCCGCTCGTTTCTTAACCGAAGCTGGTTTGAAAATTGTGGCTGTCTCCGATTCGAAAGGTACGGTTTATAATCGAAATGGCTTACTGTGGAAAGAATTGCTCAAGGTGAAGAAGGCGAAGGGGTCGGTGATCAACTTCTTGAACAGCGAGAAATTGGATAATAGTAAAGTTTTTACTCTACCGGTTGATGTGCTTATTCCCGCCGCCTTGCCCGATGTCATCAATGTGGGTAATGCCGATCAAGTTGAAGCGCGCGTGATTGTGGAAGGGGCCAATATTGCGGTGACGCCGGAGGCCGAGGCCAAACTTATCTCCCGTGGCGTGTTGATCGTCCCTGATGTCGTCGCCAACGCCGGTGGAGTAATCTCCTCTTATGCCGAGCATCGTGGTTATTCGACCGACAAAATGTTTAAGTTGGTGAAGCAAAAGATCACCAAAAGTGTCATTACCGTACTCACTGAGGCAAAAAAGACTGGCCAATCCCCTCGCGTGGTGGCGATGGCGATTGCTAGGCGCCGGCTTGGGGTTGATTAAAATTTCTCCTCACATTACTCTTTAAACACTCGGCTTGCGAAAGCCACCTTTGAATCCTCCTTGGCGTTTGGGTGCGCTCTTGAACCATGATGGTGTGCGATACGCCGGTTGCCCCGGCTTCTTCCCTGTTTTGTCATAATTTTTCATGTTGTAATTTTTGATTATTACTCCCCTTCAATCGCCGGTTTCTCGATAAGGATGGTCTCGATCCCCGGACTTGTCCCGACCATTTTTGTCACATCTTTATCAATCTTTTTTAACTCTCGATAGGCGGTATTATAATGACCGACACTTGTCCCCAGGGCACTCCCCAACTTCACCATATAGGCTTCATATGAACTTAGATGGCGTCCTAAATCTTCCACGCGCGCCCTGATCTCTTTCGCCGATTCTTCAATCTGGAGCGCTTTGAGTCCTTGCAGGACGGTCTGGAGATAAGCCAAGAAAGAAGTGGGCGAGACAATTATAACATGTTTCTCCTTGAACGCGTATTCAATCAAGTCACGAGTGTTAATTTTAACTGTACCCACTTGAGCGACAAGCAAATCATAATAAATTGCCTCATGCGGGATAAACATAAAAGCGAAATCCATCGTCCCCTCAGCCGGTTTGACATATTTGGCCGTCTCATCAATGCGTCCTTTCAAGTCTTGTTTGAAAAGTTTTTCCAATCGTTCTTTCTCCATCGGATCGCGTTCTTCCACTAACCGATTGTAATTCTCGAGCGAAAACTTGGAATCAATCGGGATAATTTTGTCTTTAACGAAAACAACTGCGTCAACAATGGTGCCATCACTGAAGGGGTATTGCATCTTGTAACTCCCGGGCGGAAGGACATTTTTCAATAAAGTCTCAAGATAATATTCACCCAAGATGCCGCGCTGTTTCGGATTTTTGAGAATGTCCTGAAGTGATTGAAGTTGATCAGCGAAAGAGATGACTTGTTTGTTGGTCTCATCGAGTTTAGTCAGCCGTTCGGTGACATCGCGTACAATCTTGTTAGTCTCACCGAATTGCTTTTCCAGCGATTGGTGGACCGTGCGGTTAGATTCGACTAAGCGAGCATCGAGGACGCGCGAGAGCTCAGCGTTGGTTCGCGCCAGTTCGTTCAATTGATTCTGGATCAGAAGCAAACTCTGGTCGTTGGCCCCCGTTTTCACCTCGCCCCTCCTTCGTCCAATAATTCTTGTAGCAATGATGCCTAAACCAACTCCAACGATGGCAATAATAACCGAAGTGATGAGTGAGTTAGGCATAGGTAAATTAGTTGTAGTATTCAAAAAGGGCTTTAACACCGGCCAAATTTTTCTCCCATTCAATGGTCTCATGCGTCTTGAGTTCGACAGTGATAGCCGGAATATTAATTGAAGCTAACCAACCTTCTGCATCGCCGGTGATCTCATAGGCATCGAAGGAATTAATTGCTGCATATTGAGCGGCGCGCGAGTAGGCTTCCATGATTTCAAGGGTTTCTGGCAAAATGTCGTTTTCGCATTTTGACGCATACACAGCGTTGGCTTGACTATGCCAGAAAACAACCGCTGTCGGGCTATTCCCTAAAACAAAATCTCGGATCGCGATAGTCTCCGGTTCGGAAAAGGGCGTTGATCCACCACTGACTTGATTCCCCCGCCAAGTGCTTTCCGGTTGCCACTGACAGTCGAAATTACGATTAAGGTCAACTTTATGCGCATTAAAACGTCCGGGCGCGGTGGGCTTATCGGTAGGGACATCGGTCACAGTGAAGCGCCCTTCCTTACCAATTATTTTGTATACCCCGTCAGGATTAGCCGACGGGATGATGGTGATAGTTAAGTTGGCGGGAATGGCTTCCGGATTAGCATCAAAATAGTCTATAAATTTATAAGCCAGAAGAACGCTATTCCACTCATAACCGCCGTGGATCCCGCCGATGAAAACCAAGTGTTTTTGTTTTTGATCGAGACCAGCTGCTTGCTGATGAGGCCGATAGGTGTAGGCCTCGATCGGTCGCCCCTCCACCGATAAACCGATTGCTCGATGCCCGGGAACATAATCTACTGTTTCAATTGATTCTATCGCTGTTCTCGCTGATTCCGGGGTAGTGCGGCTCGGCAAAATAACAAACACAAACAAGCCCACGAGCAGTGCGGCAGTAACGAGAAAATAGATGGGTCGCATGGTTCAACAAACTCACGACAAGTTATTTGGCGTAATAGTCTAAAATTGCCTTGATGCCGGCTTGGTTTTTATTCCACTCAATATCTTGATGGGTGGAGAGTAACACACTGATCGCGGGGATGTTCTTTTTCGCTAGCCAGTTTGCTAAGTCGCCAGTCGTCTCATAAAAGTCGAATTTATCATGGGCTGAATAACCGGAAGCTTTAGCGTAAATGTTTGTCAGAGTATTGGTCTCGGGTAAAATGCCGTCGTGACAATTTGAGGCGAAGACGCCGCCAGCGGCACTATACCAAACGACCACCGCTCGTGGTGTTTGAGTTTCGATATAATTTTTAAGTGCCTGACTCTCGGGTTCGGAAAATACGGCATTTCCACCACTTACTGTTTTGCTTTGCCACTTCCCCTCGGTTTGCCAATCACAATCGAAGTTACGATTGAGATCGACGTTGTTGGCATTGAAACGCCCGGAGATTTGAATCGCTTTTGATGCCACGACATCTGATGGTTTGAAGTTGATTGTGGAAGTCTCCATTACTTTGGCGAGTCCATCCGGGTTTAAAACGGGAATAACCGTCACCTTCACCTTATTTGGGATAATGTCGGGATTTGTCTTCAAATAGCTCATCAGCTCATAAGCCACAAGAGTGGTATTCCACGAGTAGCCACCGTGAATTCCGCCAATAAATAAAATCTCGTTGTCACCAGTACCGTAATAATAGGCCGTGATGTCGCGGTTCTCGATTGATTTCCCAATTACCGACTCCAACTTATTTTGCTCCGTAATCGGTGGCTCACCTATTGGATTTATTGGGGCATTGTTTGACGACGGCTGATTAATATCAGTTTCCGCATTTTGATCAGTTGACAGATCAGAGTTTTGAGGTGAACCACGGGTTAAAAAGTACACGCCAAAACCGATGATAAGCACAAGAACTATAAGCATGATGATGGTGTTTTTCATGATGTCTCTATTCTAGCATAAAACATGGTTAAGCACTCAAGTTTTTTTAAACGCTAAAATGGTTAAGAAAATTGCGAGCATGATTAACACGATCGTTCCACCGGTGGAAAGATTAAAATAGAATGAAGTGAAAATACCCACCAGAACGGAGAAGAGCGAGATAATCTCGGCAGAGATAATTGTTCGAGCGAAATTTTGCCGAAGTTGGAGCGCCGCAATCACGGGGATAACGATTAGTGCCGCGATCAAGAGAACGCCGATCACTGGAATGGCCAAAGAGATAGTTAAGGCGGCGAGGACAACTAAAATAGTATTGATCAATCGAACTGGGATGCCGCTCACTCGCGCCGATTCTTCATCAAACGAAATATAGACCAATTCTTTATAGAAAGCCACTAGGGTGACGATGACGATTATGCCGAGAATGGCGATAGTGTAAACATCATTTTGGGTGACCGTCACAATTGAACCGAACAGGTAGTTGAGCAAACTAGTGTTCAATCCAGACCCGAGGGAAAGCAAGACGGTGGCGAGCGCGAGCGAGCCCGAGAGAAAGAGTGCGAGTGCCGATTCCCCAGACACTCGCCGAGAAGCCCTCAAGCGCTCAATGCCGAGCGATGAGGCGACGGTGACACCGATGGCGGTGAAGATCGGATTGAGCTTGAGTAAAATACCGAGAGCGATACCGGCCAGAGAAACATGAGCGAGAGTGTCAGCGATGAGCGAGTAACGGCGAAGGACAAGGAAGACGCCAATGAGCGGAGCGATCACGGCCACGATTATTCCCGCCTCGAGGCCGCGTAAGATGAAACTATATTGGAAAAATTCGAACATGATTGGATTAAGAATGAGGATGATGGATAACAGGGGAATCTTTTAGAAATTCGTGAACCGAATCGTGGAAAAATAAAGTTCGGTCAATGCAGGCGATATGCATTGCTTCGTTAACCATGCTCTCAATATCGTGAGTGACGAGAACAATGGTAAGTTGAAGTTTCTGGTTCAGCTTTTTGAGTAAAGCATAGAATTCATCTTTAATATTTTTCTCTACCCCGACTGTCGGTTCGTCGAGAAAGATCACTTCCGGCTCCGCCGCTAAAGCTCGAGCAATAAACACGCGTTGTTGTTGCCCACCGGAGAGATCGCCGATCAGGCGATCTCGATCTGACCACAATTCAACATGTTCGAGAGCGACCTTCGCTCGCTCTCGATCTTGTTCGGTCACACTGTGGAATAACCCGCGCCGTCCATATCGCCCCATCAAGACGATCTCACCGACACTCGCCGGGAAATTGAGATCAAAATTTGTGGCCTTCTGCGAGACATAACCAATCTTGGCCCAATCTTTAAAACGATGGCTATCTTCGCCGAAAAGTTTAATTGTGCCAGAAGCTGGTTTCAACAGGCCAAGAATAATTTTGATCAAAGTTGTTTTTCCTGAACCGTTTCCGCCCACGAGACCGAGATAATCGCCACGATGAATAGTCAAATTGATGTTTTGCAAAATAAGATCATCATTGTAGCCGAAAGAGATATCAGCGACCTCGATAATATTTTCGTTGTGATTCACGGTGTGCATTGTAGCGCAATTTTGAGATTAATGAGATTTTGACGCATCTCGGTCAGATAATTCCTGCCGGCGACAATTTCGCTTTCAGTCAAACCTTCGATCGGATTGAGAACCATTGTCTGGGCGCCAACTTCACCTGCGATTGCTTGCGAGAGTTTTGGCGATGCTAGACTTTCGAAGAAAATTATTTTTGCTCCGGTCTGTTTAGCTAATCGCGCGACTTCTGCTAATTGTCGCGGTGATGGTTCGGTTTCTGGTGACAAGCCAGCAATCGGAATTTGGTTGAGGTTATAAGCGGCGGCAAGATAGCCAAAAGCGTTATGCGAGGTGATAAAATCTCGTCTGACACAATTGGCGAGACCTTGTTGATATTCTTGATCAAGCGAGTCAAGCGCCAAGTCAAGAGTGGCGGCCCTGGCGGCATAATAACCAGCGTTTGTCGGGTTAGCTTCGGCGAAGCCGATGGCGATCTTATTAACCATCTGCTTGGCGAGCGCTGGCGCTAGCCAGACATGCGGGTCAATGCGATTCTTTTCATCCTCAACAAAATATTGAGTCGCTAAACCTTCTCCCACGGTGATGATCAATGTCTTGTGGAGATCAATATTTTGTTTTATTTTCTCGCCCCACGACTCTAATCTGCCACCGTTTAGAATCACGAGTTTGCTTTTCTCAATCGTGGCCATATCCTGACCAGTTAGTTCATAATCATGTGGTTCAATACCGACCGGTATGATATTGGTGATATGCGTTAGGTCCCCACCGATCCATTCGGCAAAGAAATACAGGGGGTAGAAACTGGTTACGACGCGTAGTTGAGAGTCTGATTGCTGATTGGGGTTTGAATTTTTCGGTTCAAATCGGTATAAAAATACAACTACTAGCGCGACCCCCAATACAATAACGAATAAAAATCCTCGTTTTTTCATTTGACCTAATCATATCATTCGCGCGCTTGCCCACCTATGGAGGGAACCCCGATAATCACTAGGGCGAGCGGAAACGGTCGCCCTTTCTTTTTGGTTATCCACAGGGTAATTTTTGATTGACTTTCCTCTGTCACTTCAGGTAATATAGAAATACCAACGCCGTTAGGCGTCAACGGCCCCGCAAGGGGTCGTAAATGTTAAAAAGATGTATTTCAAACAAAATGAAAGACATTGCCGGATACACTCCGTTTGAATGGAAAGGTGTCACTAGCGCTCTGTGCATTCACCAAATAAAAATTATTTCACAGAAAAGAATTCTTTCGCGGAAAGGGAAGGTGTCAAATCAGCGACTAGAAAATATTAAGTTAGAAGTAGTAAAGTTTTTTTCGTTATGACCCGCAACATTTTTCTCGCCGGTTTCTCACTCACCCTAAGCGCCGCGCTCGCCTATTATGTTAACTCGTCATTCCTCGGGACCATTGTCGGCGAGAAGAATGTCGGTTTTGTTTATGCGCTAGCCGCTTTGGTTGCCATGCTCACCATCTCGCTTATCCCCACGCTTGGCCAGCGCTTCGGAATTCTTAAACCGAGCCGGTGGTTCGCGATCGCCTTTTTTATTGGAATCATTACCCTTGCCATGAGTCGGACACCAGTCATCGAGGTTCTGGCTTTTATTATTTCTTATTCAAGCATTGTTGGCCTTGGTCTCTGGCTTGATATTTATCTCGAAACCCTATCTTCTGACAAGCGCACTGGCCGTATTCGTGGTGGTTACCTCACCACCATAAACGCGGCCGTTTTGATTGCTCCTTACATCAGTGGCCAGTCGATTGATTACACCGGTAGTTATCAAACCATCTACTGGCTATCTGGTCTCGTCGCCTTGCCACTCCTTTATCAAATGTTTTGGCGACTTACCGATCGACCGCTACCGGCCAACGGCTTACGACTATGGGAGAAACTCCGCGACCTCAATCTTCGGAAAATACTGGTGATTGATTTCTTGCTCAACCTTTTCTATTTCTTCATGGTGATTTATTTGCCAATTTATCTCCATGACACTCTGGCCTTCGACTGGGGTAAAATCGGGCTTATCTTCACTATTATGCTTCTCCCCTTCGTTCTTATCGAATATCCACTTGGCTGGCTCGCCGATCGCAAATTGGGAGAAAAAGAAATTTTGAGTCTCGGACTAATCATCGCTGCCTTGGCCACAATCCCGATCGCCTCGCTCACCAGCCAGAGCTTCGCCGTGTGGGCCGGCCTCCTTTTCTTAACTCGGGTTGGCGCCAGCGCGATCGAATCAATGAAAGAAACTTATTTGTTTAAAAAAGTGTCGGCGGGTGATCTCGGAGTGATCAGCTTATCGCGACTAACAATCCCCCTAGCTTATCTCACTGGTTCGCTCGCGAGCATTATCATGCTTCAGTTCTTCTCTCTCCTCTCTCTTTTTATCTTCATTAGTTTTCTGCTCCTCCTCGGCCTCTACTTCTCGCTGACGCTCGAAGATACGAGATAGGATATTCTATGTTTGTTTTTGTGTCAGGTGTAAAATGTTTACGATCGTTACAATTTTACACCTCTCAAATTATTTACGGCCGTCAAAAGTTTAAGACTTCAAGACTGCGACATCGCCCAGAGGGTGCAAAATTGGCAATCGGATTTGTGACAGCCACGGTTTAGGAAATCAAGTGAGAGAATCTCGGCGGCCACCTGACGAACAGTGGTTGCCAAAATTTTAGTGTCTTCACGAGTGATGGTGAAAAACTCTCGCTTGTAAATCCCATTCTTCGCCGGTTCCAAAAAATCTAACTCTCCTTCTCTCACTTCATACTTCCCATTCGTCCAACGATCGAGCAGGAGTTTATAAAAAACCAATTGGCGCCAATAATCATCCGTTTTCCCTGGGCGACCGGTTTTATAATCCACCACTCGCACCGTATTTCCATCATCCAGTAATTCAACTTTATCAATCTGGCCGACGAGTCGAATCGGGGGCACAAGGCGCGATGATTTCGAGTCAAGTAAAACACCGCGAACCGAAAGCTCGTTTATAAGCGGCGGAATAAAAGTTTTTTTATGCTGATCATAATAACCGGCGAGAGCTTTAGTCCCCCGTTTGAGTACCGCCAACTGGTCGGTAACTGATAACGCTTCGCGCTCGAGGCGATTTTTGAGCGATTTGGTTAATAAAGTTCCCCCCGGTTTTTTCCCCTGGCGATATTCTTCGAAAAAATCAAACATCGCTCCGTGCATCGCCGTACCATAGATGAGCCGTCGGTCTTTAACTTTTACCAAACGCAGAAGATTCTGGAAATAGTAACGTAAGGGGCAACGGAGATAATTATTGAGCGCCGTTACCGAGAGACCTTGTTGACGGAATAGCCGTCGCAAGTACTCGTGATGACGCAGGCCTAAACCAGATTCCCGTCGAGGTAAGAGATCATCGTGTCCGGCCGCATTTTGGGTCACTGGTAAATAGTCGACCAAGGTTTTATCAATCTCTTCGATAAACTGGCTCGGTAATTGCCGCCGATCGCTCTCACTCTTCGCGGCAAAACTAATCGTCACCCCTCGTCGCGCTCTGGTGAGCGCCACATAGAAAAGTCGCCGCTCATCCTCTTCTTTATCATTAATAACTAACGGCAGGGTTTCACCTCGCGTCGGAAGGAGAAAACGATTATGACGGCGACGATGACCAAAGTGGCCATCATAAGCGCCCATAATGTAGACATAATCCCACTCCAATCCCTTGGCACGGTGAACAGTCGAGATCTGAATGCCATCCGACTCGATCGTGGTCGACTTCCCCAAGGGGGCACTATGCGTCTCGAGTGTTGCCAAGTGATCGAGAAACTGTGCAAGGGAGTAGCGCGGCTCCGCCGCGACGAGCGACTTCAACTCGTCAAAAAAGGCGTGCAAACGACTCAATTTCTCCACCGCCCGTGGATGTTTGAGTAAAGTTTTAAGGAAACCGGATTCATTAATAACCGCCCCGAAAAGATCAGTGATCGTCTGATTGTGACTTATCTGGTGCCAACGTTCGAGCATTTGATATAAATTATTAATCGCCGTCGCTTGCTTAAGACCAAGTCGTTGTAATTGCTTACGATCATTGATCAACCAATAAAGATTGAGCCGCTTACCGAGGGCATACTCATTCAAGCGATAGAGATCAAGCCCATTGAGACCGAAAAGGTTGAGCTGAAGAACCGGAATCAAATATCGATCATCGCCGAAGTGATGAATCGCCCTAAGCAGAGCAATTAATTTCTGAATATCAATATCGGTCAAAACATTGGTGCTCGCCGCCACTCGATAAGGCAAATTGGCGCGCTCGAGTGCCTCGATAATCGCTTCCGCGTCACGATTATCACGATAGAGAACCGCGAGTTCTCGCCGCGGCGTCCCGCCTTTAATCCGCAACTCGAGGTCATTTACCAGAAAGCGAAGTTCATGAACCGCATCAGAAGCGACGTAGACTCTGACTCGCTCGCGATTGTTAGACCCCGTTTGATTAGTCAAGGATCGTGACCGTAACTTGATTCGACTATCAGCAGTGATTGATTGGCTCGAGAGAATGACACTGCGAGCCGCATCAAGAATCTCTTGGGTCGAGCGATAGTTGTCAGTCAAGGTAATCAGCCGCGCGCGCGGATACAGCCGTCGGAAATAATTAAAGTTATCAAGTGACGCCCCTTGGAACTGGAAGATGGCTTGCTTGTCGTCCCCAACAATGAAGAGGTTCGGGGATTCATGGAAGCTAGCGAGGAGCTCGAGAAGGCGGTTCTGCGACTGGTTAGCGTCTTGATGCTCGTCGGCTAAAAGATATTGGTATTCTTCTTGAAGCATCAGGCGAAAATCTTCATCAGCTTCGACCACGCGGATCACCTCCATCACCATGTCGCTGAAATCGTACAACTTCTTCGCCGCGAGTGCGGCTTCATAACGGCGATAGATAATCACCAATTCGCGGTTCTTAAAGAGCTGTGAGCGTTGAGAGTGATATTTGCCTCGTATTTTACCAGCGTGTGCTCCCTTATCGTGACAAAGATCTGGTGTCGCCTCAAACTCACTAATCGCCCGAGCCACAATTACTTTGAAATCACGGGGTGAGAGATTCTCTTTTTTCAGGCGATCAGTGGCCGCGAGCGCCGCCGTGAGATAGTGATACGGATCATTCCAAGGTTTGAGAAGATTGAGATGACTCTGATTAATAACATTCTCCATCACCTTAAGCTCGTCAGCTTGATTGGCTGGACGAGCCCCCACAATTCTTGGGAAGTGTTCAGGATAACGTTTAATCAATTCGTTGCAAAAACCGTGGAAAGTGTGAATTGCGACCTGATAAGCACGGCTACCGATCGTCTCGACCAAGCGTTCGCGCATCGAGTGGACACCGGAATTGGTAAAAGTGATGGCCAGAATACTATCGGGGCTCGTGTCAGTAAGACGCAGGATATTGGCGATACGGAGAGTGAGCACTTGCGTCTTCCCCGTCCCCGGACCGGCGACCACCATCACCGGTCCGTCGATGGTGTCAACGGCCGCCCGCTGGGCCGGGTTCAACTGTCGATATAATTTATCAAACTTACTCGATGGCATGAAAAGGATTATATGCTACAATTGAGCGATGCTCCACCAACAAATTAAGGATGATGTGAAAAAAGCGATGTTGGAAAAAAATGTGCTGAAGCTGAATGCTGTGCGCGGACTTCTCGCCGCCTGCACCAATGAACTCATCGCCACGCGTCGGAAACCGAATGAAATTTTAAAAGACGGGGAAGTGACCACTCTCATTCGCCGAGCGGTTAAACAGCGTCAAGATTCAATTGAGCAATTTCGCCTAGGTGGTCGCGATGATCTCGTAAAACAGGAAGCCACCGAGCTTGAAACCATTCGGGCTTATCTGCCGCCAGAGTTATCGCGCGAGGCGATAACTGAGCGCGTCCGTGCCAAAATATCCGAACTGAAAATCACTAACAAGAAAGACACTGGTAAACTCATTGGTGCAGTAATGAAAGACTTGAATGGTGAGGCCGACGGTGGCGCGATAAAAAAAGCGATCGAAGAATTATTAACCTAATTGCCAGAATTTGAGCGCTTCAAGAGGATAGACCAGCATAATAATGTTGATCAATAAATTATCTCTGATGAAATAGGCCAGCATCTCTTCGAAAACAACCACCAAGGCAATCGAGAGCGCCATTCGGATCCGCGAGGCCAAAAAGAACCCGACAATCATCGCCAAAATATCGGAAACAGAATTGATAACACTATCACCAAAATAGTCGAGTGAAATTGTCACCTCACGGTAACGATTAATGATAAAGTCCATGTTTTCGAGAATTTCCCAAGCTCCCTCTAGCGCGATAGCCAGTAGCAAACGCAAGGGGACCGGTAATCGTGGAAATAATAATTTAAAGAGAAGATAGAAAGCGAAACCGTGAATAATGTGAGTAAAAGTGTACCAATCTGATAGATGCTGCGAATTCTCGGCGCTAAAAACGACACCATGCCAAAGCCGAACCACTCCGCACTTGCACCAAGGGACTTGTCCCATTAAATAGAGAGTAACCGCCGTCAATGATATCAGACCAAGACTCATCAAAATGTATGCCCGGGGCGAAAGGTGGTGATACCATCTCATTTTTATTTCTGGCTCCATTGTCGGATTATAACACCTTATTCTAAATCCAAAATTGGTTGGTAGGTCGAAGTAAACTTTACTTTTTGTCCATCAACTTTAGCAATTTTTTTATTCTCCAGAGTAACTTCAAGCATTAGACCAGACCGAGTGTCGACCGAGAAATTCTGATCGAAAACGAAATTGCCGAGACTGTAAGCAATGTAACCACCTTTATATTCTTCGACTTCTTGGGCAACATGGGGGTGGTGGCCAACTACCAGATCGGCACCGGCCACGATAACCGCGTGAGCGATTTCCTCTTGTTTCTGGTTATGCTTGGTCTCATATTCATCACCCCAATGGAAAGTGACCACGACCAGATCAGCTAACTCTTTCGCTCGCGCAATAGCCGGAATTATTTGTTCCAGATCCAAAAAGGCGACCGTCGGCCTCGACAATTCTTCGGTAACTGTTTTGGGAATCAGATCTGTGTAAGACAAGAACGCCACCTTTGTCCCTTTCACTTCCCTGACCACGGCTTGATGAGCTTCGGAATAATCTTTGCCACCGCCAATATAATCAATGTTCGCTTCCTCCAAAATCTCGAGTGTCTCACTGAATGCTTCACGACCATAATCCCAAATGTGATTATTGGCCAGAGAAACAACATCCATGCTGGCAAAAGTAAGACCCACCACCGCGCGTGGATCGGCGCGGAAGGAGTAGATGCTCCCCACCTTGGTCCCCCGACTCGAAATTGGCCCTTCGAGGTTAGCAATAACAAGATCAGCTTTTCCTAAAACATTTTTAATTTCGAGAAACGGGTAGGTCCAATCATTTTTCTCCGTCATAATCTTCCCGATTTCCCGCGAAAGCATGATATCGCCAACGAAGAGAAGGGTCGCCGGCTCAAGCGCTGGTGAATGATACACCATCGAAAGTAGGGCCAGCATGAACAAAAGTGAAGTAAATTTCATTCAGTCAATAATAAGCTTAATTTTAGCAATCACCTCTTCCAGGCAAAAACTGTTTACGCTATCACAGATAATTGCTCGTCGGACATGAAAATCAATCGTTCTAATTTGATTGGTCAAAATGACCCCAATGGTTTGCTTTCCTAAAATATTGATCTCAAACGGACTGCCCCTAATTTTAGAAGTAATTGGACAAACGACAGCTAAGCCAGTCTTAACATTGAAATCAGTGTGAGAAATTACCAACAACGGGCGACGACCCTTTTGCTCATGACCATGTACAGGATCCAAACTAGCCGTAACGATATCCCCTCGCTCCGGCGTTACAATTTTCATTAATCAATTATCTCTCGTTCGACATCGTTGTTAAAATTAACTATGGATTGATGTTTTTTTTTGTCGAACCGTTTTAGTAGATCTTGCAATGTTTCTCGACGACTACCAGGCTCAACAATTATTCGCTGCCCGACCGAACGCACTTGCACTAATGTTCCCTTGTCCAATCCAGCCCTTTCAGCCACTCTTTTAGAGATATAGACTCCCAAACTATTACCAATTTTGTGAATTTTAGTATTTGCAATCATCACTAAAGTATATATAAATGTCTATACATCGTGCAAGGGTATAGTGATTTATGCTAAAATCTGAAGATGAACAAGATGGTGGTAAAACAAGGGCCGTTTGTCTTTTTGAAGGAGGTTTTGGTGATGGAGATTATCGCCTTTGTGATACTTTTCCTGATCTCCTTCGTCAGTAATTATGAGTTACTTTATCGAGGTTGGAACTTCCATCATTATCTTCGTTATGAAATTTTTATTTTAATTGCCTCTTCTCTCTTCCAACTCGGCTACTTATCGGCCCTCTTTGTTAATTGGTACTTCACCTACTTCGAGATCGGCGAGAAGGAGATCAGCCGGAAGTCCGGAATCTTCTTCCGCCACCAAAAATCTGTGAGCTTGTCAGACATCATTTCCATCGAGATCTATCAATCGCCTTTCAGCCGCCGAATAAATCACGCGACCATCATCATCGAACACCGCGACGGTCGAGTGACCAAAATGCGAAATATCTCCAACTTCGACGAGCAGGTAAAGATCATTAAACGAGCCGTCGAGAGTCTCACTGAACAAAAACCGGCCAGAGATGCTCGAGCACTACTCGAGCGAGGGGAGAGCGCTAATCTAGAGTTCAAAGCGACACTCCGCTTCGATAAACGCAAAAACGAGGTCAATAAAGAAATTGAGAGAACGATTATGAAATCAATTGTCGGCTTCCTAAATGCCGAGGGCGGAACGCTCCTGATTGGCGTTGATGACGCGGGCGACATCTGTGGATTAAAGGACGATTATCACACCTTGCACAAGGAAAATCGCGACGGCTTCGAGAATCATTTGGCGGTACTGATGAAAACAATGATCGGCTTGCCTTTTGCCAAATATGTGCAAGTAAACTTTGAAGGGATCGGCAATGAGGATGTTTGTTTAATCAATGTTCAAAATAGTCATAAACCGGCCTATTTGAAAAATGCTGATGGCAAAGAAGAATTTTTCGTTCGCGTCGGCAACTCCACTCAACCCTTCTCGATGAGCGACACCGCCGAGTACATCAAAACCCATTTTGCTTGAAAGTTGCAAATGAACAAAATCCGAACTTTTTACCAAACAAATCCCGACGACTGACCGCCTCCGCTTCGCTCCGGCGGAACGCTCGGGCGCGGCGAGGGCTCAATGTGAAAAAGTGTTGTAAGCGAGGTTGAATTGAGGCGTTGTGCTTTTAGCTCCCATTCGGCGGCGTTTG
Source organism: Minisyncoccota bacterium (assembly GCA_036517595.1). Classification (GTDB taxonomy): domain Bacteria; phylum Patescibacteriota; class Minisyncoccia; order Phycocordibacterales; family JACOZG01; genus JAGVGK01. Next base: position 1,056 of record DATDVJ010000032.1, on the reverse strand, counting down.
GTATCGATAAATTGTTCTCTTTAATGACGAGTAAATCTTCAGGGGTATTACCAATGCCTTCGGCATTTCCTCGCCGCGCGTTAGGAAGGGTAAAGTTCAATATTCGGACCTGTTGATAACTACGAATGCTTAAATAATGTTGCTAATAAAGACCTTTCTTTTTGAGATAACCCCAGAATCCTTCTAGTCCGTTGATGTGATTTCCTTTCTGGTCGGAGTACTCATTCTTGCCGTGTTCCACCGTTCAGTGAACATAACCCTTAACGGCGAGACCGGTGTAGCCACGCCAAGTGTCTGAACAAACCACTGAACCCCTTTTAACTTTCCTTTCAATGATCGGTTGCAAATCACCAGCTTCAACACTGTCAATCAACTCCGCGAACACCTTGCCGTTCCGACACAAGATCCCAAAGACTGGTTGCTTGGTCGTACCCCGACCTCGTTTTGATTCCACTGATGTTCTCTTTGGTTCCAAGCCGTTTATTCCTCCATTGGCCACCGACATAAGTCTCATCAACTTCCACTATTCCTTCAAAGATCGGTGGCACATCTTTGATCATGGAGACGCGGAGGAGGCGCAGAGTTTTCAGTAGTTTGTGTTTGGTGATTTTCACCCGCTCCAGAATAACATTAGTGGAATGTTCGAGAACAAATTCGGAAATTACTCGTCGTAAAAGTTTTTCTCGGAGACGGCAGGGGTTGTTTTTCGGTTTGAAAGTTTTCCGGCACTGACGACATTTCAATCGCCCGTCTCCGGTTTTCCAGAATTTAGTTTTCAAACAACTGGGACAATTTTTCTTTCTGCGTTCCATGCTAGAATTCTAGCATTCGCAGGTTCATTATTTAGACTTTACCCTAAAATAATCAAAGTGTTGACTCAAGACTGTTGTTGTGTTAGAAATATACCGAGTTTGCTCCAATAGTTGGAACAACAACAGTTCTTTGATAAACACAAAAGAAAGGAAAAACACATGATCAAATTCTTACTACCCATCGTGCAAAAGTTTCGCAGGTTCTACTGGCGTATTGTGCGCCCTGTGACACGGGGTGTGCGAG
>DATDVJ010000031.1:0-3315 GCA_036517595.1 Minisyncoccota bacterium | reverse complement strand
CGCGTATCGAAAGGAATCGTGTTTTTATTCACAATGATTCCAGCTTTTTCTAATACTTCACTAGCCATCTTACCTGAAATTCCTTTCCCATTCATCCAGGTATCAACGAGAATTAAATGGGAATCGGTACCGCCTGAAATCAATCGCCAACCCAGTCGCGACAGTTCAGTCGCTAAAACTTTGGCATTCTTCACCACCTGCTTGGCGTATTTCTTAAACTCGGGTCGCGCCGCTTCCGCGAGAGCAACGGCCACCGCCGCAATCTGATTCAAATGCGGGCCGCCTTGGAGGCCGGGAAAAACGGCTTTGTCAATCAGAGTCGCGATTGCGTTGGAAGCTAGGCTCCCACTTGGAAGCTTAGCTTCCAAGTGGGAAAAAATGAGTGCTGACCGCGGCCCGCGCAAAGTCTTGTGCGTCGTCGTCGTCACCACATCGGCATAAGGGAAGGGACTAGGATAAACACCCCCCGCCACCAAACCAGCGGTATGTGACATATCAACCATAAAGAAAGCCTGCACAGAATCGGCGATCTCGCGAAAGCGCCGCCAATCAATAATTCGCGGATAAGCAGTGTAGCCAGCAACGATAATATTTGGTCGCTCTCGTTTGGCGATCACGCCAATCTCGTCATAATCAAGTTGTCCGGTCTGGCGCGAAACACCGTAAGGAATTTGCTTGAAGAGGCGACCAGTGGCCGAGATTTTATGACCATGCGTTAGGTGACCACCGTGGTCGAGCGACAGCCCCATAATCTTGCCGCCGAGAGGAATGAGGGCAAGATAAACGGCCAAGTTCGCTGGTGAGCCGGAGAGCGGTTGAACATTTCCCGCCCATTCATCTTTCTTTAAGCCAAAGAGTTTAAGCGCCCGTTCTTTACATAAATTCTCAATCTGGTCCGAAATCTCATTGCCGCCATAATAACGGTAACTGGGATATCCTTCAGCGTACTTGTTGGTCAATTCCGAACCGAGAGCCGCGAGCACAGCCGGCGACACATAATTCTCCGAGGCGATCAGGTTAATCACTCGCTTCTGCCGCTTCTTCTCCGCGGCAATCAACCGTTCAATTTGCTTATCTTTCATAAATTATTTTTTCTCCCGGATATCTTGCTTCCCGCGCCGAACATCCCAGTCGTCGAGATCGAGGTCGGAGTGCAATGTAAGCATCGGGAACTTGCGACGCAAGAATTTGTCCATCTGGTGCGCCACGCGCCGGAGCGTGGGGTGAACCATTTTCCCCGACCGCAATTCGGTCACATAAACCGTCGCCGGCAAACCGTAAGAAACGCGGCAAGAAACATTGAAGCCCATGGCGATGTAATATTGAGCTGTTAGCTTTCAGCTTAGAAAATAGCAATTATTTGTTCTTTGATCAATTTTTGCGCTTTGACTCGCAATCCATCCGGCAACTGTTCAAGATACCAATGATTGAAGCCGAACCGAGTGGTGAGTAGCGGCATGCGGCAAACACCGTTCCGATGACGGTGAATATCATGGAAGGAACCGAAGTCGAGCAAGAAATCGAAGGTGCAAAATCCGTACTCGGTTAAAAAGTGCGGCAAATTAGTTTTCTCTGGCCGCTTCACAATAAGATCACGATGTTTCAAAAGATCTTGATAGTGAATATTGGTCGTCGCTCGAAAGTTGCCGGCATATTTCTTCTCCAGAAAATAAGTATGCTTCTCACCGATTAGTCGCCGATAATCCTCCTGATCATCATAAACTTTGTGACTAAAACTGTGACCGTAACGCTCGCGGAGCAAATTGTGAACACTGTCAGCCACCGCGCGCACTTCCGGTAAAGGCCAATGGTGGAGTAGGGCGAGCTTGTCGTAGGCTTGACGAAGATTGGTATGCCACGAGAGTTGCGTGGTCACTCCAGCCGGCAGGAAACCGCGCAAAATATCGAAGGTACGCGCCTTGAGCGCGCGCTCGTAAACGGCCTCATCTTCATCAGGCCGGCGCGGATATTTAATTCGCAGATGTTCAGTGACAACTTGTTGACTTTCAGTATAAAACTCCATCCACCTGTCAAGGCGTTGCCTTGACAGTGGGGTACCGATCGGATCAATGATCGCTTGTTTCGACATATCAATGTAGCGCGAGCTCGTCTCCTGACCAGAGTAGAGTGGCCAATCCTGCACCGCCTTAGCCACGAGCATCGAGACACCCTCGATGAAGATGGTGGTTGAACCGCAATCAGCAATCGACGCGTGACCATAACCAACATAGAACTTCTCCATGAACTTGCCCGAACCGGACTGCTTAACCTTCGCCGCGTGCTCCGTGACACTCGCGGCACTGCGTGAATAGAGTGCCTGCATCATCGCCGTGTCCTCGGGATTGAATTCGTCGTAAATAAAAGTTTTCATAATTATTTTCCCGTACTGCCGAACCCACCAACCCCGCGAGGAGAATCAGTTAATTCGTCGACTTCTTCAAAATTAACCAGCTCAATTTTCTGAATTAATAATTGAGCAATTTTATGACCTTTTTCAAAACTAAAAAACTTGTCCGACAAATTAATTACTCCCACGTGTATTTCCCCCCGATAATTAGAGTCAATGACCCCGCCGAAACCTTTAATACCGTATTTGTGCGACAAACCACTTTTATCCCAAATCAGACCGACATAGCCCTCCGGAATCTCAAGCGCCAAACCGAGTGGTACGGATTTTCTTTCCCGTGGCTCAAGTTCTAGAGATTCGACGGTAAAAAGATCAAGCCCCGCATCACCGGGGTGAGCATAGCGAGGGATAACCGCCGCGGGATGAACTTTCCTGATCTTGATTTTCATCGTTCACTTTTTATTTTTTTCACCAAAACGATCGTATTTGTAATCTTCAACTTCATGGTTTAAAATTTGCAATTTGACTTCGGCTTCGGAAAAAATTTCCTTGGTTCTTTGGCTCCGATGATAATCTTTGAGTGCGATAACCTTCTTTACTCCCGAATTAATGAGAATCTTGGCGCAAGTGTAACAGGGCACCATGTGGCAATAGAGCACTGCTCCGTCAATCGACACACCGAGCTTGGCTGCTTGAGCAATCGCGTTTTGTTCCGCGTGAGCTGTTCGCACACAATGTTCGGATTCAGTTCCATCATCATTGAGAACTTTGTGCATCTCGTGACCAATGTCATCGCAGTGCGACAAACCAGTCGGCGAGCCAACATAGCCAGTGACTAAAATACGCTTGTCGCGCACGACCACACACCCCGACCGGCCACGAGCACAAGTGCCGCGGCTACCAACCAGTTCAGCAATACTCATAAAATACTCGTCCCAACTAGGCCTTTTCATGAAAGTAATATACAA
>DATDVJ010000030.1:0-9041 GCA_036517595.1 Minisyncoccota bacterium | reverse complement strand
TAACGCTCCGGCAAGGGTTACCCTTCCTATCAAGAAAGCCCAGTAAACACTGGGTTTTTTCTTGTACACCCCATGTCAAGGGTTACCCTTGACATGAAAATATGAGAGGGATAAGATTAGGGGATGGAAAGGAAATTTAATTTTGCCCCCGGCGAATATTACCACATCTACAATCGTGGTACTGACAAGCGGAAAATTTTCCTTGATTGGCGTGATCACTGGCGCTTCATGGTTTTACTTTATGTGGCCAACAGCCGGTCGGTGATCCACTTAAGCGATCACGAGGGGAAGGATCCCCTGACTCTTTTTGATTTACTGAGAGAGGGAACTCTTGTGGACATCGGCGCCTACTGTTTAATGCCGAACCATTTCCACATCTTGATTAGGGAACCGAGCAATGGTGACGGCAATACCAGTCGTTTCATGCTCAAACTTCAAACGGGGTTCTCGATGTACTTCAATAAAAAATATCAGCGCACCGGATCTCTATTTGAGGGAACATTTCGAGCTAAACATGTCGCCGAGGATAATTACTTGAAATATCTTTTTGCTTACATTCATCTCAATCCGATCAAAATAACTGATCCGCAAAGTTGGGAGAGAAAGATAATTTCTGACATCAACCAAGCAAAGAATTATTTAAGCCAATACCGTTTTTCAAGTCTACCTCATTATCTCGGCGAGGAATTACCCGAGAGCAAGATTCTCAACCCAAAATCATTTCCGGATTACTTCGCTCCCGACACCGAGAAGTTCACGACCTTTATCGACGATTGGTTAAATTATTACACTGATCAAGATCAATAATAGCAATGTCAAGGGTAACCCTTGACATGACTTGACATGATCCCAGCATTACTTATGCCCAGATTTAGGCGCTGATCATGGCAGATTTTGCTATAATTCACACTAATGTGGATTGATCCCGATAGATTACGAAAATTTATTCTTGAGACCGATTTAATTTCGCCGGCGGAGTTCGACTCTCTGGCGGCAACGGCGAAAGAGAAAGGGAATTCGATCGAGGATGTTATCCTCGGCAGTGGCAAAATGACCGAAGACGACTTTCGTCGCGTCAAGGCCTATCTCTTGGGTATTCCCTTTGTTAGTTTGCGGAAGGAGAAGATTGAGCGCGATACGCTCTTCATGATCCCCGAACCGATTGCTCGGAAACACAATATCGTGGCGTTTAAGAAGAAGGATCACGAGCTGGAAGTGGCGATGCTTGACCCGGAGGATCTCGAGGCCATCGAGTTTATTAAGAAGGGCGTGGGATTGAAAATTTTACCGCGGCTCACGGACAGCGAATCAATCAGGAGCATCCTTTTGCAATACCAGAAAAGTTTGAAAGCCGAATTTGGCGACATCATCGAGAAGGAATCGCGGCTTCTTAAGTTGGTCAGTGACTCGGCTGGCGCCGAGGCGGACAGTGAGGGGGAGTTGAAGAAGTTGGCCGAAGATATTCCCGTGGTGAAGATTGTGGATACTTTGCTTCTCCATGCCATTCTTCAGCAGGCCTCGGATATTCACATTGAACCATTTGAGACCGAGTTAGTGATCCGTTACCGGATTGACGGAGTGCTTCATGACGCGATGATTCTTCCCAAGAACGCGGCTTCCGGCATTACCGCTCGCATTAAGATCTTGTCGAATCTTCGTTTGGATGAAAAGCGTTTACCCCAAGATGGTCGTTTCAAGATTGATTCTGGCGGGGAACGGATGTCTTTTCGCGTTTCTATTCTCCCCACTTTCTATGGCGAGAAAATCGTCATGCGCTTGCTCCCCGATGCGATTGCTGGCTTCACGCTCGAGCAACTCGGCTTCCATGGCGCTGGCCTCGAACGTATCCATGAGGGGATTCGTGGTAAGACGGGCATTATCTTAGTCACCGGTCCGACCGGTTCCGGCAAGTCCACCACGCTTTACACGATCCTCGATATTCTCAACAAGCCAGATGTTAACATCTCCACAATTGAGGATCCAATCGAGTATCAGGTGCCGAGGATTAATCAAACGCAGGTGAAACCGGAGATCGGCCTCACCTTCGCCGCCGGTCTCCGTTCACTCATGCGGCAAGACCCCGACATTATTATGGTCGGCGAGATTCGTGATCAAGAGACGGCCAATTTGGCGATCAACGCGGCTCTGACGGGGCACCTGGTGCTTTCGACGCTCCACACCAATTCGGCGGCGGCGACCATGCCGCGCTTGCTCGATATGGGCGTGGAGCCGTTTCTGCTCGTTTCGACTATCCGTCTGATTATTAGTCAGCGTTTAGTACGCCAACTTTGCTCGGTGCGAGAGAAATATGTTCCCAACGAAGCCGAGTTGAAGGAGCTTGGGAATCGAGCTGATCTTGATCGAGTGATGACGGCGCTTGAAGAAGAGAATATTATCAAACCCGGAGCAGGCTGGTCGAAAACATCCTTTGCCCATCCGGCGGTTTCGCCCGAGTGTGCCGATGGTTATGCTCATCGGATCGGGATTCACGAGATCATGACTCTCTCGCTGACGCTTAAAGAATTGGTAATGAATGGGGAGACGGCGGCGAAGATCGAGGTCGAAGCAAAGAAAGAGGGAATGAGCACGATGCTCGAAGATGGGATTTATAAAGCGGCGACAGGGATTACTAGTATTGAAGAAGTTTTTCGAGTAGTGTCGGAGTAGAAAGTTAAAAGCGTAAAGCGAAAAACTTAAAACAACAGCATGAAATTTCATTTCAAAGCGAGAGATAAAGAGGGGCAAGAGATGGAGGGTGAGCGCGAGGCCACCGATCGCTTCGCTCTCGCTCGCGAAATGCGAATTGAAGGGCGAGCGCTTCTCTTGGCTCGGCCGGTGGTAGACAGCGCTACCACGGTAGCCTTTCGCCGCTTCTTCTCCGGCTCGGTCAAGATGCATGACAAAATAATTTTCGCGAGCAACTTAAGTGCCATGATCAGCGCTGGTCTCTCCCTCTCGCGTTCTCTCACCGTGATCGAGCGACAGACTAAAAGTAAGCGTTTCAAAACCGTAATTTCTGATCTCAGCACACGGATCAGTGGTGGCGACAGCTTGGCCGCCGCGCTCAATAATTACGCCGATGTCTTCCCACCGGTGTTTATCGCCATGGTCTCGGCCGGGGAAGAATCGGGGAAGCTCCCGCAATCTCTCCAGGTGGTGGCTGATCAATTGATGAAGAGTTACGATTTGCGTCGCAAGGTGCGCGGCGCGATGATCTATCCGGCCATTATCATCGTGGTGATTATCGCGATCGGTATTCTGATGATGATTTTCCTCGTGCCTAACCTCACGGCGATTTTTACTGAACTCAATGCCGAGTTGCCACTCTCAACGCGAGTGGTGATTGCCGTCAGTAATCTCTTATCCCAACACACCTTCCTCGCTCTCGGTAGTCTCTTGGTCTTAGTGCTTGGTTCAATTCTCTTTTTCCGTTCCACGCGTGGCAAGTTGGCGACCGATTATCTCGCGATTCAATTGCCACTTATTCACCCGATTGTTCACAAGGTCAATAGCGCGGTGACCATGCGGACGATCTCCTCACTCATTTCGTCCGGAGTCGGGATGGTCGAGGCCCTCAATATTACCGGTCGCGTGATTCAAAATCATTACTATCAGGCGATTCTAGTCGAAGCGGCGGGGGCGGTGGAGAAGGGGCAACCGTTATCAGCGGTCTTTAAGGCGCACGAGAAACTTTACCCGGTGTTAGTTGGTGAAATGACCGAAGTTGGTGAAGAGACGGGTAAACTCTCCGAGCTACTTCTGAAGGGCGCTCTCTTTTTTGAGGAAGAAGTGTCGCAGGCCACCAAGAATCTCTCGACGGTGATTGAGCCGGCACTAATGGTCTTAATCGGTATCGCGGTCGGCTTTTTCGCGGTCTCGATGATCGGGCCGATCTATTCACTTAGCGACAAGATATGAGAAAGCTAAAAGCTAAAAGTTTATCCGACGATGAGGCGGGCTATAAGCTAAAAGCTGACCAAGGGTTCACCATCCTCGAGTTTTTAGTGGTCATCAGTATTATCGTTCTGGTTGCTACTATCATTATCATTCCCTTCAAACAATTTAGAGACAACCAAGTGCTTGATAACACAGTGAATGACGTCCTCGCTGTCCTCGCCGACGCGCGAGGGAAGACCCTGTCTTCAGAAGGTGATTCTCAGTACGGAGTTAATTTTGTCTCCGATTTGGCCACTCTTTTTAAGGGTGACACTTTTTTAGGCGCCGGGACGCTTGGGAATGAAGAAATTGAGATCAATTATCCCGCGACGCTCTCAACCATTTCTTTGACCGGCGGTGGCTCGAGTATTGTGTTTGAGCGGTTAACTGGCACGACAGCAAATAGTGGTACAATAGTAATTAGTTTGTCGAATAGTGAGCCGCAAACTAGAACGATTATTATTTCGTCTGCCGGTGTTGTCAGTCTTGAATTATGATTAAGCCCTACAAGCTACAAGCTACAAGCTACAAGCTAAGTATTTCTCACGGCTTCACTCTTCTTGAGGTTCTGATTGGCGCGGCGATTATCACGGCATCTCTAGTCGCCACCCTTTCTATTTTTCAACAGTTACTCAAGATAAATCGCGAGAATATGATGAATACCAAAGCCGAATTTTTGCTCGAAGAAGGTTTGGAGGTGGCGAGAATTTGGCGTGATCAAAGTTGGCTCAATCTATCTAATCTAATGGTGGGCACTAATTATCGGTATGCTTGGGCCAGCGATAAGTGGGCCACGACAACCACAGTTACTCTTCTCGATGGAGTTTTTGATCGAACGATCCAGACGGCGGCGGTCGCTCGAGATTCTAGCTCTCATGATATCGTGAGCAGTGGTGGCGCCAATGATTCAGATACTCGTTTGGTGACGGTCACCGTGGCTTGGCGGGCAACGGTTGGAGCGGGGACGACGACGCGAAGTGTTTCGGTTTATCTCACGAATCTTTTTGGTGATTAAAATTGGAATATGAAAAATCGTGGTTACACATTAGTTGAAGCGCTCATCTATCTGGTTATTTTAGCCTTCTTGTCTTATGCGGTGGTGAGTTCGCTCTTGGTGATGCGGCAATCTTTTTTCGCCGTGCGGCGGACGCAGTCTCTGCAAGAAGCAGGGACAGTGGTGATGGAACGTTTAGTGCGAGAGATTCGTCTGGCGACAAGTACGAATGTGGTGGCGAGCACTTTCAATTCGAGTCCCGGGAAACTTGGTCTTAATTCCGCTGACTCGAGCGACAATCCGGCACTGGTGCAATTTGTTTTGTCGAACCCCGCGGTGGTTCTTGGCGTGAGTAGTCAGATTGTTACTCTCCAGATTGGCGACGCGCTGGCCGAGAATCTTCACCCCGATTACATCAATGCCACGAACCTTGTCTTTCGTCTGATCAACACCTCCCACTCGCAGGCGGTTAAAATTGAATTGACCCTCGCGGATTTGCGGGCGGGCCCGGTGCTCTCGGGGAAATTCTATGGCACGGCGGTTCTCCGCAGCTCATATTAATATGCCCTCTCCTACAAGCTACAAGCTACAAGCTACAAGCTACCAAGGCGGTCAAGCAATTATCGCCGCGGTCATTTTCCTCGTGCTTCTCTCGACGGTGATACTCGGTGGTTTAGTGATGCCGATTGTTCGCTCAACCAAGGCTGCCCGCGGCCTCCAGTATTCTAAAACCAGTTTCTATGGTGCCGAGTCGGGGATAGAAGATGCGGTTTATCGTTTGCGCAACAATCTAATTACCTCGCCGACAACCTACATCCTCGATGTTGGTGGTGACGCCGTGATTGTTGACGTGGCCTCGGCCGGCAATAGCCGGACGGTGACCACGACTGGCAATCATCAGAATCGTTATCGCAAGATCGAAGCTCAACTCGATACCTCAGACAACGGTGCCAGTCTTTTCTATGGTATCCAAGTTGGCGACGGTGGTTTGCAGATGAATCAGAATTCTCATGTGATCGGCAATGTCTATTCCGACGGTAGTATTGCGGCGGAGAACGGCTCGACTATTTCGGGCGATGTCATTGTCGCTGGTGGTATCAATGCTGACCCAAGTCTTGAATATGCCGCCGATAATGCGGATTACAATTTCCCCGCGAGTGTGAGTACGCGCGATGCGGCGCAGTCATTCACGGCACCAGCTACTGGCAAACTCAATCGAGTCGCTATTAAAATTGGCAAATTCGGGACACCAGCCAATCTAACGCTCCGGCTCACAGTTGATAACGGCGATAAGCCGGACCGAAGTGATTTAGCGAGTGCCTTGATCCCGGCGAGTTCAGTTGGATTGTCGGTTGGTTGGGTGAATGTTTCTTTCGCTTCACCCCCGACTCTGACCAATGGGACAAAATATTGGATTGTCCTTGATGGGGCCGCGCCGGCGGGGAATAATTATGCCAGCAATTACTGGATTTGGCGTAAAGATACCACTGATGCTTATGCTAATAATACCGGCAAAAGTACGAGTGATTGGCCACTGGTCAGCGCCACTTGGGCGGCTCTTTCGTCCGACCTCTCTTTCCGGGTGTGGGTTGGCGGTACGACCAATAGTATTGATCGGGCGACAATTGGCGATGCGAGCTCGGGCACAGCTTGGGCGAATGTGTTTACGAATACTACGGTTCACGGTTCAAGTTGTCCGAATCCTTATTGTATTGTTGATACGCCGGCTCATATCGAACTCCCAATCTCTGATGGTTTAATCCAAGATTGGCGTGACCAAGGTTCGGCCGGCGGCACTTATGCTGGAACCTATAATATCAACGGCAGCGCCAATCTCGGTCCGAAGAAAATCGTGGGGGATCTATCTGTTAATTTAGGCACCGATGATATTTTGACTATTAAAGGTACCATTTGGGTAACTGGAAACATCAGCTTCAGTTGTGTCCCAAGTTCATTGATTAAACTCGATTCGGCTTACGGTGCCAGTTCGGGAGTAATTGTGGCCGACGGGACAATTACCGTGCTTAATAATTGCTCTTTTTCTAATTCGGGCACGGCGGGGAGTTATATCCTTCTCTTGTCGGCCAAAAATGATCCCGCCGGCACAGCCATCTCGGTGTTGAACAACTCTAATGGGGTAATTTATTATGCTGGAACTAGCCGAATTTCTTTTGCCAATAACGCCACAGCCCGTGAGGCAACAGCTTATGGGATCACCTTGAATCAGAATGTGATTATTACTTACGAAAGTGGTTTAGCCGATGTTAATTTCTCTTCTGGCCCAGCCGGAACTTTTGTCATTACCAGTTGGCGCGAGATACAGTGAAGTTTAAACATGAATCGTTTACTTGTGGCTAATTGGAAAATGAATCCGGATACGCCGCGCGAAGCGCGAACGTTTATCGCGGCGACCAAGAAGGCAGCCCAGTCGCTCCGGCGAACGGAGATCGTGCTTTGCCCACCAGCCATTTTCTTGCCGCTTGTCGCGCCGTCGCGCCGCGTTACCTTGGGTGGTCAAGATATCTCGACCGAGCTTCGGGGCGCTTTCACTGGTTCGATTTCAGCGCCAATGGTCAAGTATTCCGGCGCCACTTATACGATCATTGGTCATTCGGAACGGCGATATCCATCATCCGCTTTCAGTAACGGAATTGGTGAGACAAACGAAATGATTAATAAGAAAATTAAAGTGGCTCTCGGTCAGGGTTTGCGCGTGATTCTCTGTGTCGGCGAGCGCGAGCGAGACGAACAGGGTAAATATCTGGGGTTGATTCGCATTTCACTGGAGCAGGCCGTCCAGCGTCTACCTAAGGTGGCGGCCAACCGTTTGATTATTGCTTATGAGCCGATTTGGGCGATTGGGGGGAGTGCCGAGAAGGCCGACACGCCAGCCGATTTTCTCGAGCAGGCCATCTTTATCCGCAAGGTTTTGAGTCATTGGTGTGGGCAAGCTCTCGCCCTCAAACTGCCAGTTCTTTATGGCGGTTCCGTTAATCCGAAGAATATCACAGCCTTCATCATTCAAGGCGCCGCGGACGGTTTCTTGGTTGGTCACGAATCGCTACAGCTTGATCATTGGCGGGAAATTATTCAACTGGTCGACCAATGTTGATATGAGTTCAACTTTACGCACCTTGACCGATATTCCCGTCGCTTCACTTCGCGGTAAGCGCGTGCTTATCCGACTCGATCTTAATGTCCCAATCGAAAATGATTTGGTGACTGATGATTTTCGAATCATGAGTAGCCTCCCAACGATTGAATATCTGCGCGCCGCGGGGGCGCGGGTGGTGATTGTAAGTCACCTTGGGCGGAAATCAGAAGAGACTTTATCGCCAGTGGTGCACTTTCTCGAGCAATCTTTCCCCGTTCGTTTCTGCCCGGCAGTGATCGAGTTATCAGCAATGGTGGCCGGCCTGTCGGAAGCAGGAGTGATTCTACTTGAGAATATCCGCCGTGAGGCGGGAGAGGAGACGAACGATGATGCGCTGGCGCGCGCTTTAAGCGCCGGCCTGGATCTTTATGTTAACGATGCTTTCGCTTCTTCGCATCGAGCGCACGCGTCTATCGTTGGTGTGACGCGCTATCTCCCGGGAGTGATCGGCTTGCGCTTCGCGCAAGAAGTGGATAATTTGGCGCGGGCGTTCTCGCCCGCGCACCCATTTGTGATCATTCTCGGTGGGGCAAAATTTGAAACCAAGTTACCTCTTCTCGAGCGTTTCATTCCTCTCGCCGATCAGATTGTGATTTATGGCGCTCTCGCCCACGCCTTTTTCACCGAGCTCGGTTACGAGCTCGGGAAATCATTAGTAGATAAAGATACTTCACTAGCCCGACCCTTCCTTCATCACCCAAAGATTGTTTTACCAACCGATGTGCGAGTAAGAAATGGTGATCGGGTGTTTGTAAAAATTCCAGACGCTCTCATCTCGACCGATAATATTCTCGATGTCGGTCTTCTCTCGATCGAGCGACTCTGGCCGATGATCGGCGCGGCCCATTTTATCCTTTGGAATGGCCCGCTTGGCAATTTCGAACAGGGATTCCGGGGTAGCACCGAAGCAGTGGCCAAATTTATCGCCGCGAGTAATGCTGAATCCATTATCGGCGG
>DATDVJ010000029.1:0-18139 GCA_036517595.1 Minisyncoccota bacterium | reverse complement strand
GATTTCAGGCGGTACCGATTCCCATTTAATTCTCGTTGATACCTGGATGAATGGGAAAGGAATTTCAGGTAAGATGGCTAGTGAAGTATTAGAAAAAGCTGGAATCATTGTGAATAAAAACACGATTCCTTTCGATACGCGCCGCCCGGTTGACCCCTCGGGGATTCGACTGGGCACCGCGGCCGAGACCACGCGCGGGAAGAGGGAAAAAGAGATGATTAATATTGCTCGGCAAATAGATAAAATTTTAAAAAATGCGGCAAAATAAAAATAATCGAGGCAAGCTAATTGTGATTGACGGAATTGACGGCTCGGGCAAGGCCACACAAGTGAAGCTGTTGGCCGAGAAATTAAAGCAACTTAAGATTCCGGTCAAAACCATCGACTTCCCCCATTACGACGATAATTTTTTTGGCAAGTTGATTGGCGAATATTTATCTGGCACGTACGGGGATTTTATTCAAACTGATCCGCGCGTCGCCTCGGTCCTTTACGCGGCCGACCGTTTCGAATCTAGTTGGCAGATCAACCAGTGGCTGCTAAAGGGTTACACGGTGATCGCCGATCGCTATGTTAGCGCCAACCAGATTCATCAGGGCGGAAAAATTTCTGATTGTAAAAAACGCCAAGACTTTTTGCGCTGGCTGGATCAAATGGAACATGAAGTTTTCAAAATCCCGCGGCCTGATTTGGTGGTCTATCTTGATGTGCCGTTTGAGGTGAGTCGAGAGTGGCTTCAGCAGAAGGTCGCCAAACGGAAGAAAGGTTATCTTAAAGGTCGGAAGGATGTGGCGGAAGACAATCTTCTACACCTCAAAAATTCTCGAGACAGCGCCTTGAGTCTGGAAAGGCAAAATAAAAATTGGGTGAGAATCAAGTGTTGTCAGGGAATGGTGTGTCTCGCGCCGGAGCAAGTCCACGAGCGAGTTTTGCAAGTGATTCAAGAGAAATTGAGTATTAAGGCGACACCTTAGAATTTTCCAAGGTGTCGCCTTTGATGGTAATTTGTGATAGGATTGGGATTGGCTTGAGATAGCAAAATTATCAATAGTTTAAGCGTTATAATCATGTCTAAAAAATATTTGTTTCTCGGTTTACTAATAGTCTCGTTTCTGGTCGCACCTTTATTACTAAGAGCCGAAACAACGACTGACGACATCGCGCGTCAGATTACCAGTTTGCGTCAGCAGATCGCGGAGCTTCAGAGGCAGTTAATGCAATTGCAGGGGCAGAAGACTGGTCAGTCTTGCTATAACTTCGAGAAGAGTTTTGGTGTTGGTTCCAGCGGCAAGCAGGTGGATGCTCTGCACGCGGTGTTGGTGAAAGAAGGTTTTTCAATCAGCCCGCTCCCGGTGCCGTTGACCGCCACGATGTCCGATGACGAGAAAGAAAAAGAAAAAAGCAAGGTGATTTACACCGAGGCCACCGCCGCGGCCGTGTCCGCTTTCCAGCAGAAATACGCTGGTGAAATTTTAACTCCGAATGGCCTCACTTCGCCGACTGGCTATGTCGGCCCGGCGACGCGTGCAAAGTTGAATCAGTTGTATGGATGCGGTCGGGTAATTCCGCCAGTCCCCGGCAATCTCCCCCCCACCATTTCCGGCGTTTCCGGTCCGACTTCGCTTAATGTCGGCCAGACCGCGACTTGGACAATTAACGCGAGTGATCCGGAGAATGGAACACTCTCGTACTCGGTGATTTGGGGAGACGAGGCTATAACCAGCAGTACTGCTGGTTCGCCCGCAGGCTCGATGATGGTGCAACAGACCGCGACCTTCACTCACTCTTACGCCACTGTTGGCACTTATTATCCGACTTTCACTGTTCGCGACAATTCCGGCCAATCGGCCCGCACGAGTTTGAGCGTCGTGGTGGGGCAGAATCAGCTGTCACCAATTACCGTGCTCACTCCCAACGGCGGCGAGCAATGGGTGGCAAATTCTGTTCATCCCATCACCTGGCGTTATGACGGCGCGACGAGTGTGACGAAGGTGGATTTGTGGTTGCAACGTAGTAGCTCTTGCATTTCAGGTCAAGCGCCTTGCGCACAGATTTACTATTCACCAATTGTTTTGGATAGAAACATTCCCGCCTTATCTACTTACAACTGGATTGTCGCGACAGATATAATAAATAATCCGATCCCACCCGGTAATTATGTGGCTTTGGTTTGTCCGGCTGGTGATGTGTCAAACACAATGATTGGGCTCGCCCCTAATCTTTCCCATTGCGACTTGAGCGATAATTACTTCACGATTTTACCTGTCACGCCGTGATTCTGCTTCACACCCAATGGCAAGGGTTACCCTTGCCATCAAGAAATCCAGCATTGGCTGGGTTTTTTGATGAGATACCAATGTCAAGGGTTACCCTTGACATGAAATTGGTTGCGGTTTTTCGGGTGGCGTGCTAGCCTCATAAGTGCTTCCTCCCAGAAGAGTTCACTCTAACGGGTCAAGTGTTGCATCGGCTTCAGTTCGATCACGCCTAAGACCCTTATTGTGGCTGGGAGGGGCAAGGGGTCTCGGCTCGAGTTGTGTGAATGCGCCAAATAAACACACTCGAATCCGGGACTCCTTTTTTGTGTTAAAATTGTCTAATGATCGAGATTGAGAAAATTATCAGAGATTTAATCGCGAGCGTGGTTGGCGGTTTGAATTTGCCACCGATCGATTTTACCCTTGAACACCCAGACGAGCTCGCAAGGGGGGATTACGCTACAAACGTGGCTTTGGTGCTCGCTAAGGTGACAGGCCAAAAACCGCTCGCGCTGGCCCAGCAAATTGCCGAAAAATTAAAGGCCTCGCCTTTGGAAATTCCTAAGGCGAGGCCTTGGGCGGGGGTGAGTCCTTGGTTGGAGCGAATGGAAGTTGTTGCCCCCGGCTTCATCAACTTTTTTCTGACCCGAGACTTTTTCACCCATGAATTGTCACAGATTCTTAAGTCAGGTGGTAAATATGGTTGGGATATTGGAAAGGAGGGGGAGAAAAAGAAAGTGCTGGTGGAATACACTGACCCCAATCCATTCAAAGAATTTCATCTTGGGCACTTGATGTCCAACACGATTGGTGAAGCTATTTCTAGATTGGTTGAATCACAGGGAGCGGAAGGGAAGCGGGTTTGTTATCAGGGTGATGTGGGGATGCATGTGGCCAAGGCGATCTGGGGGAACTTAAAGTTAAATCTGCCAGCCGGCGGAAAAAATGCAAAAGAAACAAAAGAGATAAAAGAGTGGGGGCAGGCCTATGCGCTTGGCGCGCAGGCGTATGAGAGCGACGAGACGGCGAAGCGAGAGATTAGTGAGATCAACAAAAAAGTTTATGTTCGGAACGATCCTGAAATCAACGCGCTTTACGATGCCGGTCGAGAATTAAGTTTAGATTATTTCGAGACGATTTATAAGCGTTTGGGTACCAAGTTTGATTATTATTTTTTTGAAAGCGAGAGTGGGCCAGTGGGGCAGAAGTTGGTCGAGGAACATTTGGACGCCGGGCTTCCCCTTGGAAGCCCGGCGTCCTCGGCGGCGGTCTTTGAAAGAAGTGATGGGGCGGTAATTTTTCGGGGCGAAAAGTATGGCCTGCACACCCGCGTTTTCTTAAACACTGAAGGTTTACCGACCTATGAAGCTAAGGAGCTAGGGCTCGCTAAACTCAAATTCGATAAATACCCCGGCAATGAGTTTGTGGTGATTACCGGTAATGAAGTGACCGGTTACTTCGCGGTGGTGAAGAAGGCGCTCGAGCTTATTCTCCCGGACTTAGCGAAGAAGACGAGACATTTGCCGCACGGCATGCTTCGTTTACCCACTGGTAAAATGTCTTCTCGTACCGGCACAGTGATTACCGCCGAGAGTTTATTGGCGGAGATAAAAATGGCGGTTAAGCAAAAAATGAGTGAGAGGAATTTTAGCCTCGAAGAACATGAATTAGTTGCCGAGGCGGTGACCATCGCGGCGGTGAAGTACTCGATCCTCAAGCAGTCGCCCGGTCGAGATATTATCTTCGATTTGACGAAATCACTATCGCTCGAAGGCGACTCGGGGCCATATTTGCAATATGCGTATGTGCGCGCGCGCGCCGTATTAGTGAAAGCGGCCACTGAAAATATTTCAGTCAATACTAAAAATGTTGGGGAATCGCTACCAGAGATTAGTGAGTTAGAACGTCGTCTCACGCGCTTTCCTGAAGTCGTCTCACGCGCCACCGCGCTTTATGCCCCCAATCTTCTGGTGACTTATCTGACCGAGCTCGCGAGCGCCTTCAATGCTTATTACGCTAGCCAAAAAATTATAGATCCTGCCGATCCGCAGTCACCCTATCGTCTCGCCCTAACGACCGCTTTTTCGCGGATTATGAAATCCGGTCTCAACCTTCTGGCTATCTCTGTTCTCGAACGGATGTAGATTGTTTGTAGATAAAACAAGTTGGTGTAATATTGTAACGATCGTAAACATTTTACACCCGAATCGGATTTTGATATCATGAAGATCTGTATGGCTGAGAATTATAAAGCCGAATATCGGAGTAGGGTTAAAGAAGTTGTGCTAGCCACCTTGGCGATCGGGGGCCTGGTAGCTTTTGCGGTAATGGCTCCTAATGCCGTTCAGTTGCTCAAATATGTGATAAAAGATGAGCGTCAACGGCGTGACCGACTTACTTACTTACGGCGCGTGATTAATTCTTTGGTTGATAAAGAAATGATAGTTAAAGTTAAAGACGCCAAGGGCCAAACATTATTGCGGATTACTGAGTGCGGAAAAAAAGAATTAAAACGTTACCTCGCTCACGACCTGAAAATTAAAAGACCGCGACATTGGGATGGAAAGTATCATTTAATTATTTTTGATATTAAGGAAACCAAGCGTATTGTAAGAGATGAGTTGAGGAAATGGTTGGAACACCTTGGGTTTAAAAGATTACAAAATAGTGTTTGGGTCTACCCCTACGAATGCCGAGAGGTCGTTGTATTACTCAAATCACAATTCAAAATTGGTAAAGATGTTTTATATATTACTGCCGATGAAGTGGAAAACGATGGTTGGTTACGAGTACACTTTAATCTGAACTGATTTTCTAGATGTTGAAAGTTGAAATTTTTGGTTAGGTGTAAAATTGTAACGATCGTAAACATCTTACTTTTTTACTTGGCGCTTGGTTTGGGTTGAGAGATTTTATTCCAAAATGGGCAATAAAATGCTAGGATAAATGGATGGAGAAATCAGATATTGCCAAGAAAGAGGAGGAAATTCTGAAATTTTGGCAAGAGAATAAAATTTTCGAACAGACTCTCACTAAACCTGCCCCGGGTGGGGACTTCGTCTTCTATGATGGTCCGCCATTTGCGACCGGCCTGCCTCATTTCGGCCACCTCCTCCCGACTTCCATCAAGGACGCGATCCCGCGCTACCAGACAATGCGCGGTAAGCGGGTGCTAAGGCAATGGGGTTGGGATTGTCACGGTCTGCCGATTGAGAATTTAATTGAGAAGGAACTTGATTTGAAGACCAAAAAGGATATTGAGAAATATGGTCTCGCTCTCTTCAATCAGAAGGCACGCGCTAGCGTGCTCCGTTATGCCGAGGAGTGGAAGAAGATTATTCCGCGCCTGGGTCGGTGGGTGGATATGGAAAATGATTATAAGACCATGGATCCGACTTACACTGAATCTGTGTGGTGGGTTTTCAAATCCCTTTACGATAAGGGTCTGGTTTACGAGGGATATAAGTCGATGCACTTGTGCCCGCGGTGTGAGACCACCCTCGCCAACTTCGAAGTTAATTTAGGCTACAAAGATATTACTGATCTGTCGGTTTATGTGAAGTTTGAATTAGTAGATGAGCCTGGGACATATCTCTTGGCCTGGACGACAACCCCGTGGACCTTGCCGGGGAATACGGCGCTTGCGGTGAACCAAGAGATTATCTATAGCAAGTTAAAAGTTGAAAGTGAATTTATAATTTTAGCGAAAGATAAAATCGGGAAGGTCTTGAGGGATAAAAAGTTTGAAATAGTCGAAGAACTTTCGGGTAAAGATTTAGTCGATAAGAAGTATCAACCGTTATTTAATTACTATCAAGGTTCGACCTTAATGGATGCCCAAAGTCGAACCTTAAAGTCAAAGAATGGTTGGCAAGTTTACTCGGCTGATTTTGTGACCACCGAAGAGGGGACGGGAATTGTTCACATCGCTCCGGCTTTTGGTGAGGCTGATATGAAGTTGGGCGAGGAGAAGAACCTGCCTTTCATCCAGCATGTGTCGCGTGACGGTAAGTTTAAACCAGAAGTGACAGATTTCTCTGGTTTACCAGTCAAGCCTAAAGATGATCATCAAGCAACCGATATTCTGATTATTAAATATCTAGTCGCCCAAAATTCATTATTTCGCAAAGAGAAAGTGGTTCATTCTTATCCGCACTGCTGGCGTTGTGATACGCCGCTTCTCAATTACGCCGCGTCTTCTTGGTTCATTAAGGTGATGGCGCTAAAAGAAAAATTGCTGGCCGAGAATCAGAAGATTAATTGGGTGCCCGAGCATATTAAAGACGGTCGCTTCGGCAAGTGGCTTGCCGGGGCTCGTGACTGGGCAGTATCGCGCCAACGCTTCTGGGGCGCGCCACTGCCGGTTTGGCATTGTGATAAATGTAAGAAGGTTAAAATTATCGGCTCACTTGAGGAGTTGAAGAAAAACACAAAAACTTCCGGTAACCACTATTTCGTTATGCGCCATGGCGAGTCAGAAAATAATTTATTGGGCATAAATGACTGCGTTGTTAGAGAGAAGAGTTATGGTTTGACTGAAATCGGACGTAAAATGGCCAAGGAGGCAGCCCTAGCATTACGCGATAAGGGTAGAATTGATTTGATTTTCTATTCACCTTTGCGTCGAACAAAAGAGACCGCCTTTTTAGTTGCTGAAGTTCTTGGAATCGAGTCGGCAAATATAAAAGAGGATGAACATTTGATTGAATACCAATCAGGTGATTTTAATGGTTTACCTTATGATGATTTACATAATTATTACAAAGATGAAATAAAAAGATTTACTAAAGCTCCGCCAAACGGTGAGACCTTTTTAGATTTGATCCGTAGACTGGGAGCGTTCGCCTATAGTCTAGAAGAAGAATTCAAAGGAAAAAAGATTCTCATAATTACTCACGGTGATCCAGGGACACTAATACAAACTATTCAGACCGGATTTTCTCATGCGGATATCATAAATTATTTAAAAAACAATTATTTGAAAATTGCCGAGGTGAGTGAGTTAGATTTTACCCCCCTGCCTCACAACGCCGATTACAAGCTCGATTTCCATCGGCCATTTATTGATGAGATTAGATTAGTTTGCGACTGCGGTGGCGAGATGAAACGGATTGAAGATGTGTTTGACGTCTGGTTTGAATCTGGCTCGATGCCTTACGGGCAAGTTCATTATCCCTTTAACCCGGACAAACGATTTCCTTTCCCGGCCGATTTCATCGCTGAAGGGGTGGACCAAACGCGCGGCTGGTTTTATTCGCTACTCGTTCTCGGGGTCGGTTTATTCAACCAGAGTCCTTATAAAAATGTAATTGTTAATGGTCTTATTTTGGCCGAAGATGGCCAGAAGATGTCGAAGCGGCTCAATAATTATCCCGATCTTAATTTAACCATTGATAAATATGGTGCCGATGCTCTCCGCTTCTACCTCTTATCGTCACCGTCGGTGCGGGCCGAAGATTTCGGTTTCTCGGAACGAGGTTTGGGTGAAGTGATGCGTCGGGTAATCATGCGGCTCAAGAATGTTTTGGTTTTCTACCAACTCTACGCCCCGATCAATTCTTTCCCGGCCGCTCAAGGATCTCCCACTAATCTTTTAGATATCTGGATGCGGGTGCGCCTCACGGAATTGAACCAGATAATTTCTCAAGCCTTCGATTCTTACGAAATTGATCGAGTAGGGAAACCAATCGATGAATTTGTCGACGATTTGTCCACTTGGTATCTGCGGCGATCACGCGATCGCTTTCGAGAAGTGGGTGGCGGAGCATCAGTTGGAGCGATAGAGACCCTGCGGCAAATTTTAATAACTTTGACGAAGATTATCGCGCCGATCATCCCCTTCGTGGCCGAGGAAATTTATCAGGTCCTGCGAAGCAAAAATGATTTGGTCAGTGTTCATCTCGAGAGTTGGCCGGAGGTCGGAGAGATTGATGTCGGCATCATTTCTCAAATGTCAGAGGTGCGTCGTCTCGTGTCGCTCGCTCTCGAAGAGCGAGCGAAGGCGGGAATTAAAATTCGACAACCGCTCCAGGCGATGTTTATCAACGGTGCCCAGCCAAGCGATTTGTCCGATGAATTTATTTTGTTGATCAAGGAAGAAGTGAATGTCAAAGAAGTTAAATGGCAGAATGATTTGTCTTTGCCGGTTCAACTTGAGTTTACAATTACCGCGGCCTTGCGCGAGGAAGGTGAAGTGCGCGGTCTCGTCCGACAAATCCAAGATTTGCGCAAGGCAGCGGGATTGACTCCGCGTGACACGGTGATCATCCGAGTCGCCACTACCTATCCTGGTCGCGCGGTGATTGAAGCACATCAAGCCGAAATTTGCCGAGCGGTCAATGCCACAAGTCTTTTTTGGGAAGAGAGTGGTGAGGGAAAAACCTCGATTCGTCTCGAGCGAGCATAATGCCGCATTACCTTTATCGGACCGAAGGGTTCATTGTAGCTAGTCGCCCAACCGGTGAGGGGAGTCGGGTGCTTGATTTAGTTACCGAGCGTTTGGGGCGGTTGCCAGTCTTGGCGCAAGGGTCGCGCGAATTGCGATCCAAACTTCGCTATCAATTATCCGATCTCTCTTTTATCAACGCGACCTTGGTGCGTGGGCGGGAAATTTGGCGTTTAGTTGGCGTTGAACCAATTATTGGTCTCGACAGTGCTCGGTTGTTAGCGGCTTCGTCTTGTCGAGTATTGCTGGCGCGATTAGCTTTGCTTCTCCGTCGCCTGCTGGTCACCAATGAGCTCTCGGCCGAGCCGCAAATTTATGCTGAAGTTCGAGCGGCGGTTAACTTCCTTACTCGTCACGACCTATCCGCTGTCGAGCGCGAGCAATATGAAGTTGCCGCCGTTTGGCGGCTCTTGGCTAAACTTGGTTATGGTCGACGGACGACGACTCTGGAAAAAATATTGTCGCCCGAGAATTGGAACCACGATCTTTTGGCGGTCACCGCCATTTGCCAATCAGAAGCGGTCGCCTCGATCAACGAAGCTCTATATCACAGCCAGTTGTAAGTGCTATAATACCCTCACGATGTTGTTGTCAAATAGGGCCAAGGGGCCGGAAAGAATTGAAGATCTGAAGCGTCGCCTTTATACTCGCGGTGGCGATCCGTTGGCCTTGCGTCGCTCGCCGCTTACGGCTCGCTCCGCCAGGGATGGGGCAAGTGACAATGACTCAGTGAGTGGTTGGGCCGAAGATCGTTTCTCAAACAATGTTCCGCCCCGCTCATCTCGCCGTTCAATCCTTACTATTTTCCTGATCGTCGCCGTGATTTTTTTCCTGATCGCAGTAGGTTTTGCCGCTTACACTCTCTATCGCGGCGGCAATGTTATTTCACCGGCCAATGTTGAGCTCGTGGTTGATGGTCCGAAAACGGTTAAAGCCGGTGAGATCCTTAATCTTCAAGTCTTGGTGGCCAACAAGAATACGACCCCACTTAATTCTGTTGATCTGATTCTCGAATTTCCCCCAGGCACGCGCTCACCGTTTGATATGACTAAAGAATTTCCACGCACCAGAATTCCACTTGAGACCATTGCGCCCGGCGCGTCGGCTAATCAGACAATTAAAGCTGTGGTCTTCGGCGAAAAGGACATTGACCAGCAAATTAAAGTGTCGGTGGAATATCGGATCGCCGACTCCAACGCTATCTTCGACAAAGTTGATTATTTCAATTATCAAATCAGCTCTTCGCCGATCACTCTCAATCTTACTTTGCCAGCGGAGATTAATTCTGGCCAGCTCGTGAATCTCGATTTAGAAATTGCCGTCAGTGACAGTGCTCTTCGAGACTTGGTGGTGACTGCTTCTTATCCGCCCGGTTTTACTTTCACTGATGCCACGCCGCCGCCTTCGATTGGGACGAATGTCTGGCGTTGGGGAGATGTGCCAGCGGGCGCTCGGCCGCGGCTTAAAATTTCTGGTAAGTTGGAGGGTCAAGACGATGATCCGAAATCTTTTCGCTTCTCGGCCGGTATCGAGAGCGCGCGGAACGAAGGCGAGATCGCTGTTAATTATGGCGATGTTTTCAAAATAATTACGATCAAGCGACCATTTGTGGCGCTCACCGCTTCCATCAATGGTGATTTATCAGCCCAAGAATATGTGGCCGATAGTGGTAATCCGGTGCGGGTGGATATTGCTTGGGTCAACAATTTGCCGACCGAAGTTACTGACGGTGAACTCACCGTGACTTTAGGCGGCACGGCCCTTGATCAGCGTACGGTAGTGACGAGTGACGGCTTTTACCAGTCAGCAACTAATCAGATCATCTGGCGGCCAGTGACATCACCAGCCCTCGTGAGACTCTCGCCCGGCGCCCGGGGGCAAGTGAGTTTCAACTTCGCCGCCTTGCCCCTTATCCGTGATAATCAGGCGGTAATCGAACGACCGACGATTGAGTTGCACATTAATTTCCGGGCCCGTCGTGTCACGCCCGACGCGGGGAGCGAAACAATTGAGACCACCGTGAAGAAACAGGTGAAGATTAATTCCACTTTCCAACTCGCTTCGTCAGCCATTTATCATGGTGGACCGTTTACCAATCGGGGGCCACTGCCGCCACGCGTGGGGCAAGAGACCACCTATACTATTCTGTGGTCGGTGATTAATTCTTCGAATAATGTGACCGCCGCCGCGGTGAAGGCCACTTTGCCGGCTTATGTTCGGTGGCTTGGGGTGGTGAACCCCGAGACCGAGAAACTGACCTTCGATAATAGCCGGGGGGAAGTAAATTGGGATCTGGGGGTGGTTGACGCTGGTCGGGGATTGACATCAGCCGCTCGAGAAGTGGCTTTCCAAGTTGTCCTTTTGCCGAGCATCAGTCAAACTGGGGATACCCCGGTTATCGTCACTACGCCAACGCTCACCGGGACAGATTCTTTTACTCATCAACTTCTAACCAATACCAAGCGATCCCTAGATGTTCAGATTACCGGGGACTCTCTATATCAGCCGGGGGTGGGGACGGTGGCGCCATAAGAATCAATATGACTAATCTTGACACATTAGTGGCACTGGCCAAACGACGGGGATTCATTTATCCCGGCTCGGAGATTTATGGTGGCTTGGCGGGGACTTGGGATTATGGTCATTACGGATTGGCATTAAAGAATAATCTCAAAAATCTGTGGTGGAAAAGATTCGTCACCGATCGAGAAGATATGTATGGGCTCGATGCAGCGATTTTAATGAATGAGAGAGTTTGGCAGGTGAGTGGGCATGTGGAAGGTTTCTCAGACCCCTTACCCCAAAAGTCTTCCGAACTAAGGTCTGACCTTAAAAACCCAGAATCTCAAGGTCAGACCTTAAAACAATTTAACTTAATGTTTCGAACTCAAATTGGTGCGACCGATGACGCCCAAGTCTCTTACCTTCGACCCGAAACGGCACAGGGGATGTTTGTTAATTTTAAGAATACTGTTGATTCTTTTCACCCCCCACTTCCATTTGGTATAGCGCAAATCGGGAAAGCGTTTAGAAACGAAATTGCCCCGCGAGATTTCCTCTTCCGCGCCCGCGAATTCGAGCAGATGGAGATCGAATATTTTGTCCATCCGCAGGTGGGCCAGTGGGAAAAAGTTTTTGAACAATTTCGATTAGCGCTGCACGCGTTTGCTAAAGAGATTGGCTTGAAAGAGATTCATGATCTTGAAGTGCTCGCCACTGATCGCGCTCATTATAGTCAGCGCACAATCGATTTTGAATTCGATTTCCCTTTCGGTCGGAAAGAACTTTGGGGTTTGGCTTACCGGACAGATTATGACCTTACGGCACACCAGCTTGATTACCATGATGAAGCAACAAAATCAAAAATTGTCCCGCATGTCATTGAACCATCTTTCGGTGTTGATCGCACGATCCTCGCTATTCTTTCCGATGCGTATACGGAAGATGAGATGGGGGGCGAGAAGCGCGTGTATTTGAAACTGCCCCCGCGTCTCGCGCCAGTCACCGCCGCCATTTTTCCCTTGCTCAAAAATAAACCAGAACTGGTCACCAAAGCCCTTGAAATTTACCGCTCCCTAAAGCTACAAGCCATAAGCTATAACCTACAAGCTATTGTTTTCGATGACAACGGCAACATCGGCAAACGCTACCGCCGGCAAGATGAGATTGGGACGCCTTACTGCGTCACGATTGACTTTCAAACTTTGGATGATAACACGGTTACCGTGCGAGCCCGCGACACGGGCGAGCAGGAGCGGGTGGCCGTGGGTGAGCTGTTGGACAAGATCAAAGATAAAACGTAAAGTAAAATGATCCGATATGGGGAAATATATCATTAGTTTTTTACTCACGATGGCAATTATTCTGCCGACAGTTGTCAGTGCCCAAGATGATAAGTCTAATTCTAGCATAGAGCTTATTTTACCAAGTAGTGATGTTACTTTGTATCGAGAAGAAGAACAAACTGTTTTTTGGAGTCGCCAGAATATTCCAAACTCTCTTCCCGTCACTCTAACTTTGGTTTCTCCTACCGGCCAAATATCTTGGACAATGAGAGCCGTTATTAACCCCAATGGTTATACGCGAGTGCGTTTCGATCAAGTGCCGGTCGGGTCTTATAAAATGATTATCGCGGTTTCTTATAATGGTCGATTGTATACCGATTTTAGCGATGATTTTTTCAAATTAGTTGAGCGGGAGAAGGAGGTGCCTGAATTACTTCTTACTTCGCCGCTAGAAAGTAAGGTTGCCCGAGGTTCAAAAGCCTCGTTTGGGTGGTTTTTTGAAGGTGTTCCTGGCGCCAATCCTCTGACTATTCTTTTGTTGTCTGAAGGTAATCAAATAGTGTTAAATACTCAAGTCGTAATTGGCAAAGAGGGTGAACTCATCTATCTTCCGAAAACTATCCCTCTAGGGAAATACAAAATAAAAATTTTTACTAACGATTCCAACGGTCAACTACTTTCGTATAGCACGCCATATTTTATTACCTTGGTTGATGCTGACCTGCCGAGCATCACCATTCTTTCGCCGACGGAAGGCCAGAATTTATCTGGAGTGACTCACATCAAGGCTGTTTTTTCTGGAGAAATGGAGCCGATCTACTTTTATATCGATCGGGGAATAGAGCAGAGAGTCTCGTATTGGCACTCGTCATTACCTTGGGATATCAGGCTTTATACTTGGAAACTTAGTCCGGGTCGACACAAAATAGAATTTACCGCTGCCGATAAAATAACTGGCGAATCTGTTTCCGCTGAACGTAATATTAATATTGTTGCCGATGTTACGCCACCGCTGATTGAGTTTGTTCCCAATAACTACGGTGGAACAGCAAACATGTTGCCAATGGCTAATGGTTATGTGCCAGTTTCTGTTCGGGCTAGAGACGAGTCGGGTATCAGCGGGATTGAATTTTGCACCAATGATAAATGCAGTTCGACCTGTCCAACGACTAAAAATTCTGGCTATATTTCTTGCACGGTCAATGTCCCGGTTTCTTTGTTCGCTTATCCCCCGGTTACTATTGTGGCGGTGGCTTATGATCATGCTTATGATCTCAATCGTGGAGCGGTTGGGCTTAAGTTCCCGTCGGCCACAATCCTGCCTGATTATCCAGGCGGTAAGAGTGGATGGGTTAGTTTTAGTAATAACTTGTGGTAAACTTAGAGTATGAAATCCCTTAATTTTGTTTCCGTTCTTTTAGTTGCCATTATGTTTATGGGAGTAACGACTATTTCTCCCCAGCCCGTTCACGCCCAGAGTGTGAGTCTGATGACCCCTCAAGCGTTAGCTCAATATTTGCAAACTCTTGAACGGCAGTTGGCGCTCCGTAAGCAACAGCTGATTTCTAGGTTGGCCGAGGAAGCGAGGAACCCAGGTAGTCTTACGGCGCCGAATCTGACCTGTCTTAATTTAACAAGAAATCTCGCCTTCGGCGCGAGCGGCAGTGATGTCGTGTCTCTTCAAACATTTCTAAGTGAGACTGGTGATTTCGATAATCGTGAAGCTAGCGGGATTTTCGGTTTCTACACTCAATCCGCCGTGCAATCTTTCCAACGTCGCGAGGGGATTGTCGTAAGTGGTAGTCCGTTAGGAAATGGTTATGGTGTTGTTGGTCCACTAACGCGGGCGAGAATTAAAACGCTTGGTTGTGAGGCCGACAATTCAAGTGATACCCCATCGTCTTGTCGTGTGGGTGATATTTATAATTCCGTAACTGGCGCACATTGCCCGGTGGTTCCGGCGAGCGTCCCTGTCCCAACTCCAATGACTACTTACACTATTACCACTTCCGTCACTGGCGTTCTCGGTTCTGGTTCCGGTATGATTGCCAGAAGTAATGCTCCCAATTATCCCAATTACGCCCCCGGCACGGTTGTGACACTTACTGCCACTCCAGCCACTGGTTCTACCTTCGTTGGTTGGTCAGGTAATTGCTCGAATTTAAACCCTACTTGTACTCTGATTATGAATGCGAACAAGAGTGTGACGGCGATTTTTACGACCGGCACCACTTTGCCACTCTCAATCACTCGCACCATCATTGCCTCGGCTGGGACTGGTGGTATGATCTCGCCTTCGGGTTCAATATCTGTCAATCAAGGATCTTCTAAAACCTTCGTCATCACTCCAAGCACCGGTTATCGTTTGAGCCAAGTGTTGGTCGATGGTGTTATCACCGGCAGTATTTCCTCGGCCGGCTACACTTTCACTAATGTTCAGTCGAACCACACCATTAATGCGAGCTTTGCGGCAAACACAACGATTTCACCCGCCACTCCTAGTACTTATGATCTTGAAGTCTCTAGCGTCTCTATTACCACTGATGGTCCTCGCGCCACTTATTGTAATTGGAGCTCGGTGGCTATCTCGAGCTTCCCAGTCCGCATTATTTTAAACAATGTAAATTATGACTTCAGTGCTGTTGGGGCATTGAATCCCGGTATTTGCTCCACGCGTGTTGATGCTTTCGCCAGTTTTGGATTGACCTACAATTCCAGTCAAACTTACACCGCTTCTTGGACCGTTGATCCGAACAATGCTTACAGCGAGACTAACGAGTCAAATAATCAGACGAGTGCTAGCGTGACCGGTAGTCAACCGCCGCCGGTGGTCGCTTCAATTACAGTGACCGCGCCGACGGCAAGTTCGCGCTGGACACCAACCGCTTTCACCCAAGCCGTTACCTGGTCCTCGAGCAGTGTTCCATCTGCTAATTTAGTGACACTTGAATTAATGATGTCGAATAATGTGCGAGTCACTGCTTTTACCCGAGTCGCCATTGTAAATTCCTCTGGCAATAAAAGCGTTAATCTAAGCAATATTACGCCCGGTTATTACTATTTTCGTCTCTCGACGACCGTTGCTGGTCAGATTATCTATGGCGACTCAAGTGTCTTCCAGATAGTTAATAACTAAACTTCTGTGGTATAGTAGTGGCTATGATCGAAAATAGTCGTTCCACAATTTCAATTAGCACTGGCAGCGTGGTCAAAGTTATCCTCTTGATCCTCTTTGTCTGGCTTCTTTTCGTCATTAAAGACATAATTCTGATTGTTCTCGTCTCGGTGGTGATTGCTTCGGCAATCGAGCCGGCAGTACGATTTCTCTCTCGTTACCACATTCCCCGGACGCCAGCTGTCCTTATCGTTTATCTTGTCACTTTTGCCCTACTCGTCAGTTTGATCCCGTTCTTTTTTATTCCGGCCCTTAAGGATCTAACTAATGCCTCGGCCACCTTACCCCAGAAGATTGATTCCCTCTCTTTCTTGTCCGCCCCTGATGGACTTTTCTCCACCCTCTCGCGTTTCAGTTATTTTGATAATTTATCGAGTAATCTTGAGGGAGCCTTCGCTGGTGTCTCGCGAGGTTTTATTGAGACGGTGAGTATCATTTTCGGTGGATTTTTTAGCTTCGTGATGATTGTGGTCATCTCTTTTTATTTATCAGTCCAAGATGACGGCATTGCTAATTTTTTAAGAGCCATTACCCCCGCGCGCAGTGAATCGTACATCATTGGCTTGTGGCATCGGGCGCAAAAGAAGATTGGCCTCTGGATGCAAGGGCAATTGCTCCTCGGTCTGCTTGTTGGCGTGATTGTTTATCTTGGATTGACAATTTTGAAAATCGAATACGCATTAGTTTTAGCAATCATGGCGGCGATTTTTGAACTCATTCCCGTTTTTGGGCCGATTCTCTCGGCGGTGCCGGCGATCCTCATTGGCTTTAGTCACAATGCGTCAACTGGTCTTTTAGTCCTCGGACTCTATTTAGTGATCCAGCAATTCGAGAATCACTTACTCTATCCGTTGGTGGTGAAAAAGATTGTTGGCGTGCCTTCAATTGTCGTCATCCTCGCTTTAATTATTGGGGCGAAACTCGTTGGCTTCTTGGGGATTATTTTGGCGGTGCCAATCTCGGCCGTTTTCATCGAGCTTCTTAGTGACTTCGAGCAACGGAAGAAGACCCTTCATCGGGATGCCGTCTAAGATTTATCTCACCACGACCTTGCCCTATGTGAATGCCGATCCCCACATCGGCTTTGCTTTGGAGATTGTGACGGCGGATGTTTTAGCTCGTTATTATCGGTTACTCGGGTGGCCAGTCTTCTTCAATACTGGCACGGATGAGCACGGGGAGAAGATTTACCGCCGAGCACTAGAAGAGAAGTTATCGCCCCAAGACTATGTTGATATCTATGCCCAGAAATTCGTTCAACTCAAACAGGGACTCAACTTAAGTTACGATTATTTCAGTCGAACAACAGACTCTCGACATGTGGCCGCGGCGCAAGAATTTTGGCGTCGGTGCGCCGCGGCCGGCGATATTTATCAGAAGCAATACGAGCTAAAGTATTGTGTCGGTTGCGAATTGGAGAAAACCGATTCGGAACTTGAGAATGGCTATTGCCCGACCCATCCCCAGCAGGCGCTCGAGGTGATTGCCGAGGAGAATTATTTTTTCCGTTTTTCTAAATATCAGAATCAGTTACTTAAACTTTACCGGAAGCCCGGCTTCCAATTGGAAGCCGGGCTGCCAAACTTCGTTGTCCCGCCTGTTCGTCTGAACGAGGTCCGAAAATTTGTCGAGCGAGGGTTACAGGATTTTAGCATCTCGCGACTGAAGTCCAAGATGCCGTGGGGGATCGCGGTGCCTAATGATGAAACCCAAGTGATGTATGTTTGGTTTGATGCTCTCGTCAACTACATTTCGGGGATCGGTTGGCCCGATGAGCTAGAGAAATTTAACAAGTGGTGGCCTGTCATCCAATTTGCTGGTAAAGATAATCTCCGCCAGCAGGCGGCGATGTGGCCGGCGATGCTCATGTCCGCTGGCTTACCGCCGGCCAAACAAATAATAGTTCACGGTTTCATTACGAGTAACGGCCAGAAAATGTCTAAATCACTCGGCAATGTTATTAACCCCGTCAAATTGGTTGAAGAATACGGCACGGATGCGGTGCGCTACTTTTTGACCCGACATACTAATCCGTTTGAAGACACCGATGTGACGCTAGAGAAATTTAAGGAGGCCTACAATGCCAATCTCGCCAACGGCCTCGGCAACCTTGTCTCGCGAGTGATGAAGTTAGCGAGTGATTATTTGTCGATGCCTATTGTCGTGTCAAGGGTTACCCTTGACAGCAAGGGTAACCCTTCGAATTTCTTGGTTGGAGAACATATCAAAAACTACGAACTCAATCAAGCTATGGATGAGATTTGGTGGCACATTGGTCGGCATGATGCGTACATCCAAGAAACCAAACCATTTACTCTGATTAAAACTGATCCGATCGCCGCCCGCGAGATTATTGCTAAACTGGTCCAAGGCCTAGCCGACTTGGCCGTTTGCCTTGAACCATTTATGCCTGCCACTGCCGTCGCAATTATCAACCTAATTCGCACCAACAGCGCTCCGACCCAGCCCCTCTTCC
>DATDVJ010000028.1:0-9713 GCA_036517595.1 Minisyncoccota bacterium | reverse complement strand
ATCTTCCGGCAATTTGCGCATTTCAATCGGCCATCGGCAGTTTTCCAGAATCTATTTTTCAAACAACTCGGGCACTTTTTCTTTCTCTGTTTCATGCTAGAATACTAGCATTCGCAGGTCCGTTATTTAGACTTTACCCTTTCTTACACAACAGTAGGCACTCGCAACCAAACCTTAATATCTGCCAGCCCTTCCTTCAGGAGACACTGGATACTGTACTGTGGGGCATGATAACAAACCACTTGCTAGGTGTCAAATATTTTTATGTGGATAAATAACGGGTCAAAAATTGATGACGAAATGAGTCAAAATTATCGTCTAGAATTGCAACGCGTATTTTCCCCATCAATGAGATAAAGAAATGAAGATTATGAATCGAGGTCAAGGTTGTGGCTAACATTTCTCTTGCTCGAAACAAATGACTTAGGTAGGCCCGCGAATAATGCCGACAGACTTCACAATCGCAATCATCTTCAATCGGCTTCGAATCGGCCGCGAATTTACCCGAAGATAAATTGAGTCGGCCATGCTTGGTCTCTACTGTCCCGTGTCGGCCAAGACGCGTCGGCGTCACGCAATCGAGCGTATCAACGCCGTTCTCCACACCAACAAAAATATCTTCGACTTCGCCGATGCCAAGCAAGTGTCTGGGCCGATCGGGTAGTAATTGACGATTGACCAGCGCCACCACCGCCCCAATATCTTCTTTATTGAAAGAACCACCAATGGCAAACCCGTCAAAATTCAATCCGCCGATAAACTTGGCGCTTGACTCTCGCAATTCTGGCGCGCGGCCACCTTGAACGATGCCAAATAAAGCTGGAGAATTTAATTCTAAGGCCTCCCCTTGGGCACCCTTAAGGGGAGGCCTTGATATTCTCCTTAATAATTTTTGATGTTGCTCAAGCGAACGCTCGGCCCAACGATGAGTCCGTTCGAGGGCTTCGCATTGGTAAGAATAAGATGCCTGCGGAGTCGTGCATTCATCAAAGGCCAAAATAATATCGGCCCCTAAGTCGTGCTGGATGGTAATCGAAGATTCCGGCGTCAAACGATGAGAGGAACCGTCTCGCGGTGATTGGAAGTCCACTCCATCATCATTTATTTTTACCAGCGAGGAAACCTGCAACTTGGACGCCAGGCTTCCAAGCGGAAGCCCGGCGTCTTGACCCATTGATGCGAGCGAAGCTCTAGCTACTTTCGATACCCCTTGCCCGTAAGCGGCACCGAGAGAGAAGACTTGAAAGCCGCCAGAGTCAGTCATGATCGGCCCCAGCCAATTCATGAATTTATGGAGACCACCAGCTGATTTAATGACCGCTTCTCCGGGAGAAAGATGGAGATGGAAGGTATTAGCAAAAATCACCGACACCCCGATGGTTTCGGCGGCTTCTGATCTAACTCCTTTGAGCGCCGCCTGTGTCGCCACCGGCACAAAAGCCGGCGTCTCAATTATGCCGTGGGGAGTCTCTATTTCCCCGGCTCGAGCAGTAGAATTACGACCCTTTTTCTCAACCGTAAACTTCACTCGACTAGTATACAGGATTACAAGACTTGCATACTCCAAGCTGTTCCAGTTTATCCAAATAAGCAATGACTGTTCTTACGAATTCAGCATGGCTCCAGACAAGCGGTGAGACCGAGAGTTGTTCGCCCGTTAAGGGATTGAGTTGCTCGGAGAGAAGTCCTGATCGCGTCGCATAACGAGTGCACCACTCTAGCCGCTCTTTAACCGGCGCGAGATCGACCTCACTTTGCGCTGATTTAATGATATGTTGGGCAAACCATAGTGTCGTAATAAACCAAGGGTTGCCGGGATTCGCATTACTAATTTGCTGGTAAGCATCATTCTGATAGCGAGCGATTCCACCAATTCCAGAATTAGCACTAAGAGTAGCTTCGGTCTCGAAAAATTCTTTAACAAGGCGTGGATCGTTGAGCGAAAGAATATTGAAGGTCGAGAGTCCATGAGCTGTTGAAGCGTCGATCGTCATATCATAACGAAGCTCGTCGTGAGTTAGCCAAAGAAGTTTACAGAAACGACCGAGGTTTGCGTCGTAGAGATGTTCGAGAATCGCGCGGCGAATAGATTCGGCGGCCTCTTCATAAATCACTTCACTTTTTTTCTTCCCCAACAGACCAGCAAACTTGGCCGCGGCGCGTAAGGCACCAACCACACTCGAAGCCGTGAAAGTGCTGATCCCGAAACGTTCTTCCCAAAGATCATAGCTTGGTCTAGGTAACCCCGTTTGCTCGTCACGATAAAGGACGAGAAAGTCGGCGGTTAGCTTGACCAAAGAATTGTAAATTGATTCGACAAATTCAAGATCTTTAGAAATCTCGTAGTAACGCCAGAGGGTATGGAGAACAAGGGCTGTCCCATCTTCTTGAATTGGTAATTGAAATTGCCCGTCACGAAGCCAAGGGTGCCAAGAACTACCCAATGATTCGTCGGGGCTATACTTATGCATGAAGTAACCATCGGGAGAAACAATACGATTACAGAAACTGAAAAAAAGTTTCGCTACATGGGTATCACCAGCTTCGCTCAAAGCAAGGGCGGCGATGGCCGCGTCCCGTGGCCAAACATAGCAATAAGTATCCTTCCCCTTCTGCAACACATTGGAATCGCCGGAGGCAATAATTGCCCCGTTTTCACTCACATGGGCGCGCATGATGAGAAGAGACTTTTGGAATAAACTAACGATCTCTGGCGTCAACCCGTGGAAACTGAAATTCTGGCGCGTCACCCACGCCTTCCAGAAATTACTCGTTGTCTCCATCAAATGACCGGGGCCATGTTCAAGGGTATAACTATCGAGAGCGCCAACCGCCCCAATTGAATTACCTACGGCGACCCAATAATAAACGAGTTTCTCTTCCAGTGGTTGATATTGAGAGGTCAGACCGATCACTGAATCAACTTGTCCGTGTTCAATATTATTCTTAGACAAGACTCCGTCCTCGGCATCGCGATGCGTCCCCTCCTTTCCCTCCGAACCAAAGACGCCAGTTGAATAATCATCGAAACCGTGACCTTCAATCGCGGCATTGATTAGAAAAGCGCGCTGATTACGATAATGAATAATCGCCTTGCGTAACGGGTCGTAATAAACCGTATGCGCCATGTGTGATTCATACATTTCAAACTGCTGATTGAAAAAAATTTTTATCTCGCGGGCGCCCTCGGGTCGAGTGTTCTTTACCAGCACTCGCCGCAAGAAAATGTTCTTCTCGTTATAAACAATATCGGTGATAATCAGAGCGACACCGAGGCGATCATTCATCGCCCGAATGTTGCCCGCCAGCACCGTTTCTTCCGACTGAACAAAAATCTTCCAATCCTCGCTCGATAACCACGACAAACTGCCATCGGCAAAAACGCCAATCCGGTGAACAAAATGCCCACCGATCTGATTCTCCAGACCAACATAAGGAAAATAAAAATCACGCACTTGACCCAACTGGTCAAGATTGATAAGGATATTGCCGTTGCCAAGAATGAGTTGCTTAGACATCGTAACGCTTGAGTGCTTGGGTGACTGCCTTCTGGGCGGCAGTAATTGTCTTTGAGGCCTCAAGCGCTCGCGCGCACGTCTTGTCACCTAAAACAGTACCCATCCATTTGGCGAAGTCATTCCCGTCGCGCCGAGTGTGATAATGGAATTGCTCTGCCGTGATGATAGCAAAGAACTTGCTTAGATCAAGCAAATTGCGAAGGGCCGGACCATTATTCACCCAGAAAAACATTCCGTTCGGAGCAATCGGGAGCGGGGAAACTTTTTTCTTCGCCGGGCGACGACTGACTAATTTCTTTTTCAACATGACTCCTTTATTCTACTAAAATGCTGGTCGGCTGTGAAGCAAGAAAAGTGGGGTTATCCACTCCCAGACGAAGCCGGAGATCCGTGGTCGCATTAATGAACGCAATAAAAGCTTCGTACGGTGAACGATAGGGATTGAAATAAGCATGAACATCGCCGTCAGCAAACCATTTAGTACACATGTAATAGAAATGGTCCGAGGTCGTGAGTCGCCGCCAAGCGGTGAGCAAACCAGAATCATTGGCTGCCGCCACCGGCGACTCAAGATCGTAAACAGCGCGCAGAGCGGAAGTCTGGAGATCATTGCCAGTCCAAGCCGAGAGATCGCGCTCGGTATCAGCCCAAGTGACAACCTCTGGCACATTTACCTCATCCCGAATTGGATAATTACGCGCCGCTTCTTCGACAGTAATAAAACTGTTATCCGGATTCTTTAGCACTTCTTGGGGCAAATGGCGAAGGAAGTTGAAAATGCCGGTGTCTTCCCATTGATGCTCGCCGAAAGTCTCGTAGTCCATAAAGAGATTGACGATATCGCCGGTGCCGTTAACCGCCGACACCCAGTGGCTAAACTTCGGTGCCGTCAACGGCCACTCCGACCAGGATTTCTCCGAGAAGCGGAAAGCAACATCATCAGACAATTTATAATTCTTGAGCAGTAATCTTGCCCGTTTAGCGCCCTTCGGCCGATAGACAAAGTTTGGACTCCGCCAACCCAGAATTCTGTCCCAACCTTCGGCGAGCACTGCTTCGTAACCATGCTTATCAGCCCACAATCCCAGATTATTGTTGTAGGCCAATTCAGTGTTGCGAAAAACCCGCGGCGTTACCCCAAAAATCTTTTTCACCGCTGCGCGGTGGAGCGCCACCTGTTGCTCAAACTCGGGCAGAGAATAAAAGAAGGCCAGCGAATGGTGGTAAGTCTCACCGAGAATGGCGACCTGACCGGTGTCGACGAGACGACGGAAGGAGTCTAAGGTCTCGGGTGAATATTGCTTAAGTTGTTCAAGTAAAACACCGGAGAGTGAGAAGCTAACTTTGAACTCGGGATGACGCTCCAGTAATTCGAGGAGAAGCGCGTTGGCTGGCTGGTAACATTTGCTGGCCACCTTCCGGATAATCCGACCATTATTGAGATCAGTGTCCGATTCGTCGTTAAAATATTCATGATCGTGACCGACATCGAAAACGCGATAACGCTTAACTCGATAGGGTTGATGGACTTGGAAATAGAAACACACCGCGGGCATAACAGGAGTGTATCACACCGATGCTAAAAGCGAATGATAAAGCCCCAGGCACTTCTGCGCCGCCGCGGTCCAAGTGACCTTCTGAACTTCTTCGTGGCCATATTGCTTGAGGGTTCGGTGAAGCGGTGGGTGACGAAGCACGGTAATAATTTGATTGGCTAATTCTTCAGTGTCCCAGAAATCTACTTTGAGCGCGTGGCGGAGAACTTCAGCCACACCGGATTGATAGGAGATGATCACCGGCGTGCCGTTGACCAGCGATTCGAGAGGTGTAATTCCAAACGGTTCGGAGACCGAGGGCAAAACATAAAGATCGGCTGATTGATAGAGCGCGTCGAGTTCCGGCCCGCGCAGGAAACCAGTAAAGATGACTCGATCGGCGATACCGAGCGCCGCGGCCTCACGGAGTGTCTGCCCTTCCATATCACCCGAGCCAGCGATAATGAAATAAACTTTTGGTTCCAACTCGAGCACGCGCTTGGCGGCGCGAACAAAATAGTCGGGCCCCTTCTGTAAAGTGATCCGCCCAACAAACAAAACGATCTTCTCTCCCGCCTGCTTAAGTGCCACCAAACGATTGGGTAAGGGGCGATAGTCGCTTGCCTCAATTCCATTATGTATCACGGTTACCTTCTGCGGGGCAATACCATAGTGGCGCACAATCATATTTTTGGTCCACTGACTCACCGCCACCACCGCATCGGCCGCGCTCATCCCCGCGTGCTCGATGCCATAAACTTCCTCATTAACACCATTACCACCAGTACGATCAAACTCGGTCGCGTGAACATGGACAACCAACGGCTTGCCCGACACCCGTTTGGCCGCAATCCCCGCGGGGAAAGAGAGCCAATCGTGAGCGTGGATGATGTCGAAGGATTCAAGGGCGGCAATCTCGCCGGCAAGAGCGCCGTATCGTCTAACCTCTTCGATCAGATTAAGACCATAAACGAAAGGTAACCCTTTCCGTTCGCGAGCATAACTTTCGCTCGTGATGTAAGGATAAAGATTAGCCGCAATACCGCGGCCAATTACTTCTGGCAAATCAGCGAAACACATTCGGAGCCAATCGGCTCCGGCCTTAACCTTTTTCGGTAAGACAAAAGTGATAGTGGCACCGTCACGGGCTAAGGCCCGCGTGAGGCCAAAACAAGCCGTGCCAAGACCACCACTATTATGCGGCGGGAACTCCCACCCGAACATTAAAATTCGTACCGACATTAGGATCTTTGCTTAACGGAAAAGACTACCTTATAATATCAAAGTTCCTTAATTATTATAACTAATCATAGTGCATAACATGTCCAAAATTAAACCTCTCTTGCCAGCGCTAATTGCCGGAGCCATCGGCGGAGCCATAATTGTTTCCTTTATTTCCCTTATTTCTCCTGCTTTTTTGAACTCACCAGTTCAATCACTATCTCCGACTTCATTCAAAACTAATCAGGAAATATCACTTTCTCCTCAAGAAAAGCTGGTCATTGACGCTGTGGATCTCGCCAACCCGGCCGTAATCTCAATCGTCATTACTAAAGATGTACCGATTTTCGAACGCTATTCTAGCGGCGACCCCTTCGGTGATCTCTTTGGTGACGAGGTTTTTCCTTTTTTCGGTCCTTTCCAATTTAATATTCCGCAACAACGACAACGTGGCACCGAGAAACAAGAAGTGGGTGGCGGCTCCGGCTTCCTCGTCTCGGCTGACGGCTTCGCCGTGACCAATCGACATGTCGTTGATGACGACAAGGCCTCTTACACCGCCTTCACCAGCGATGGGAAGAAACACGAGGTAGAAGTGATTGCTAAAGATCCAGTCCTCGATGTCGCGATTGTTAAATTAAAAGATCGCGGTCCATATTCATTCTTAACTCTCGGTGATTCGGATAAAATAAAAGTGGGACAAACAGCGATTGCCATCGGCAACGCCCTCGGCGAATTCAAGAATACCGTCTCAGTCGGTGTTGTCTCTGGTCTCTATCGCTCGATTGTCGCCGGCAACGGTTTCGGCGAATCAGAAAATCTTGATCAAGTGATCCAGACTGACGCGGCGATTAATCCGGGCAACTCCGGCGGCCCTCTCCTTAATCTCGCCGGCCAAGTGATTGGTGTGAATGTCGCCATCGCCAGCGATTCACAGAACATTGGTTTCGCTTTGCCGATTGATACGGTCAAACCAGTGATCGAATCGGTCCGAACGCAGGGAAAAATTATCAGACCTTACCTCGGCGTCCGTTACACCACCATCACCGCAGCGCTAAAAGAGAAAAATAAATTGCCGGTAGACTACGGCGTTCTCGTCACTCGCGGCGAGACCGTAAACGACCTCGCCGTTATCCCGGGCTCGCCAGCCGACAAAGCGGGAATTATGGAAAATGATATTATTCTCGAGGTTGATGGGGTGAGGCTCGATGACCAGAATAGTTTGGCGACCATCATTCGCAATAAATCTGTCGGCCAAACCGTGACGCTTAAAATTCTTCACCGCGGCGATCGCAAAACTCTGACCGCCAAACTCACCGCGGCACCGGAGTGAAGATAAAAAAAGCGCCGGACCAAAATGATCCGACGCGCGATACTAGAGAGGTATAACTACTTTTTAAGAAGCAACCTTGGCGTTCATCTGAACATCAGCCGGAACCGATATCTTGACCTTTGCCTCAAATCGCTTCTTCCATTCCCCGGCCGTTCGCAACGAGGTTTTTTGTAAACGCTCCAGATGAGCGAAGATCGTATTCATCTGGTTTATCGTTAAATCCCCGTCGTCGAATTTGTTAATTAACAACCGGAATAGATTAGCATGGCTCAAGTTCATAGACTTGTAGTTCATGGAGAGTTTCCGTTGGGTTGTCTCAACAGCACTCTCCCGTTTCTGTCTCCGACTGGGAGACATGTATTCCCGGACCTTCCTTTCCTCGACTTCGTACTTGGCTGCGGCTTGAGGAACATTAAGACCACCATCCCTGATTGAAGCCACCGCCCGCTGAAGTTTTGCTCGGTTCATCTTTGACTCAACATTGTCAACATATCGACGAGCAAGATTCGCCGGCAAACCGAGCATTTCACCGATCCGTTTTTTTGGAAGTTTCCTCTCGAGGAGAGCGAGAACGGTGTGTTCCGTATCAGCAATGCTCGGCGGCCGAGAACCATCAACATTTGCCGAGTAGGCCTTGGCAATAAGGGAAATCTCGTCTCGAACTTCGACAACTTCGGCGTCGATTTCCTCGATATCGTTGAGGTAATAGGCCTCGATACGATGCCGCCCGTCGACCACTACCTTATCAGCCGTAATCTGGATTGGTCTCAGCTTGACCCCATTTTCGATCAGTTGCGCCAAGTAGAGAACGTGATCATGGTCCAATGCTTCCCTCACAAACAAATTCTTCTGTAGTTCAGCCAGACGCACTCGGATAATCCTCGACTTACTAGTTACCATGATGCTCTTTTCTCCTTTCTGGGGTTTCTGCTTGCTCTTTACCAGAGACGTCAGACGGAACAAGGTATCTTGCCCCTTCTGCTCGCCAACCAGCACGTTTCCGTCT
Source organism: Minisyncoccota bacterium (assembly GCA_036517595.1). Classification (GTDB taxonomy): domain Bacteria; phylum Patescibacteriota; class Minisyncoccia; order Phycocordibacterales; family JACOZG01; genus JAGVGK01. The sequence goes on along the minus strand of DATDVJ010000028.1, from coordinate 1,100 downwards.
GATCCCCGACAGCACAACATAGCTACCGGGGTCGGGGGTGGCCCCTTCTTCCCAAGTCCTCGACTTTAAGGAAAAAGTAACCATCCCTATTTCTTCCACAAAGGCCACCGCGTAAGGCCCATGTTTGCCATCATCAACTATCTTATTAATAATGGCCTGGTAAGACTTCTGTTCTCGGCTCACTATTCCATCCTCCTTTCAGAGAGAAGGTCGAGGCATTTACTATTGAGTCTGTTAATGATCTGCTGATCACTCAAAGACAATCGGCCCGGCGCGGGCTCCTCGAGAAGTATCAATAACACCTCCATCAACTTGATCACCGCACGGAAACTCTCCGCACCAATAGTCACGACCGCTCCAGCATAAAGCTGTCGAGCATCACTTCTCTTTTGTTCTAACTCTCCTTTCTTGTCTCTCATGATTTCCCACATCTTATCCTTGCGATTTTCGCTTGCCGCCATCTGCCCACGCAACATCTTGAGCACCGTCGAAACCTCACTGTAGCCAAAAAGTTTTGTCAGCTCGGCCGCGGTCAAGACGCTAAAACCGACCAGTTCAAAAAGGACTCGATTAACTTTTGGGAGATTTTCGAATTCGATGATCCGATACCCCAACAAATTGAGAAAGCAGGTACATTTGAACATCAACTCACCAATCGGCAAGGCACCTCTCCCAGACAACCAGCGACCTACCGCTTGATCAGCCACACCACAAAACTGGGCCATCGGTTGTCGTGCCATAATTGTTCTCTTGGAAAATTTTGGTGCCAGTCGGCCTAATGCTTCTCCAAAATGTGCCAAACATTCCACTAAGTGACCACGAAAAACCTCGGGGGCTCGATCCTTTTCTTCGGTAATCACACTTCTACCTCCCTTTCTTTATGTCAAACAACTGTTCCAAGGCCCATTGCCTCTGATTTAACACCTACTATATCACTATTAGCTTGTCAATCCCTCCTTACCCGAGTTCAACATAGAAGTGCACCGCCAGTCCATTATCAGTAATGTATCTGGCATATGGCACACAAGAAAAAACATCACCCTAAGAAGGTGAAGTGGTACAAGCATTTAACAGTTTTTGAACGAGCGTTCATTGAGCAA
>DATDVJ010000027.1:0-29625 GCA_036517595.1 Minisyncoccota bacterium | reverse complement strand
TGGCGTTTTGTCACCGATGTTGATCTCCGACAACTTGAATATCGTTTGAACACACGGCCACGCAAACGACATGGCGGAAAAACTCCGCTTGAGGTATTATTCGAACGTACCGGTTGTGCACTTACTTATTGAATGTAGCTTTGTTGATTGCATAAGATCACTAACATATTGCACTCTTTGAAACCCAAAGAGCGCGATGAGAATTTTCAATAAATATCGAGGCACTAGAGGATTTGTCGCCGCCGCCGAACGTGGTATACGCTGGCGATATATGATTACTCAAACTGCTATCCGGCGAACGGAAACCCGAGATCAATGGGGTGGGGATAACCGATATTTGACAATACCCCCAGGGGGTATACACTGGAGCAATGGAAACTCAAACTTATGGAATAAGAGGAATGCATTGCGCTTCATGCTCCGCAATTATTGAAAAGACACTCAAGAAAGTCGCTGGGGTGCAGTCTGTGGAAGCGAACTATGGCACGGAGAAGGCCAAGATCACTTTTGACGGGTCCAAAACAAATCCGTACAAGCTTTCAAAAAAAATTGAACCACTGGGATACTCCCTGATTATCTCAACACAAGCAAACCACTCCGGACAAACGGCCGAAGAGATGGGAATGTCAGCCGAAGAACATGCGGCCCACACCGGATTAGGCCAGTCCAAACGAGAAAAGCTCGCCGAGGTTGCGGACATGAGAACTAAGGTAATAGCGGCTATTCCTCTGGCCATTTTTAGCATCATTGTCATGGGCTGGGATGCTCTCACTCAATTTGGTGTCGTTTCTGAAATGTCTCCTGTCATATCTGAATTTGTGCATCACCTTTTGCCGATCTCGGCGACATTCATGCTTTTTGTCGTCGGCAAACCGTATCTCTTGGGTTTCTACCGCTTCCTTCGCTACGGCAAGGCAAACATGGATACGTTGATTGGGATTGGCACATTTACCGCTTTTCTCTACAGCTTCATCATCACCGCGTTTGAAGAACCTCTGCGTCCTTTTTTGAACGTTGGAAACACCTATTACGATGTAACGATCGTGGTGATTGCGTTTATTACTCTCGGCAAATATCTTGAAGCGAAGGCGAAAATAAAAACCGGTGACGCGATAGAGAAACTGCTCAATCTCCAAACAAAGACGGCCATCGTCATTCGGGGCGGCAAAGAGCAAGAAGTCTCTATCAATCAAGTCGTCCACGGTGATCAGATTGTGGTCAAGCCCGGGGCTCGCATCCCCGTAGACGGGATCGTGTCTGACGGCTCATCGTTTGTCGATGAATCAATGGTGACCGGTGAACCCATGCCGATTGAGAAAAATGTCGGCGCGACGGTCGTTGCCGGAACGATCAACACCACCGGCTCTTTCACTTTCAAAGCAACGAAGGTCGGCTCAGAGACATTACTTGCCCAGATCATCAAAATGGTGGAGGCAGCGCAAGGAAGCCGGGCGCCAATCCAAAAGTTGGCCGATAAGATTTCGGCGGTCTTCGTGCCAATCGTTATCGTTCTTGCCTTTCTTTCTCTTGGGGGATGGCTTATCCTTGGGACCGGGGCGTTTGGATTCTCTCAAGCCCTTTCCTACGGCCTTCTATCATTTGTTAGCATCCTTGTTATTGCTTGTCCGTGCGCGCTAGGTCTAGCAACTCCGACGGCGATTATTGTCGGCGTCGGTAAGGGCGCCCGAGAAGGCATTCTTATTAAGGATGCGGCCACCCTAGAGAAACTTCATAAAGTGAATATCATCGTGGTTGATAAAACTGGCACAATCACCAAAGGTAAGCCAGAATTGGTGCAAGTGCAGAATGTCTCAAAATTGTCTGACGAAAAAATCATCTCTCTCCTCGCTAGTCTCGAAAGCAAGTCGGAACATCCGATCGCTCATGCTGTTTCGGAGTATGTAAAAACACAAAAGATTTCGTTACCACCAGTGTCTCATTTCGAGATTATTCAGGGTAAGGGCTTGAAAGGGATAGTCGACAACATCGAATACTTTGCTGGCAACCCTAAATTAATTTCTGATCTCAAACTCTCCTTTGATCTGAAGCGGATTGAGGCAGAAACTCTACAGGGCAAGACACCAATCATTCTTGCGACTAAGGATGAGGTTCTGGGTGTCGTTATGGTCGCCGATGCGATCAAACCAGAGGCGATTGAAGCAGTGAAGAATCTACACCGGCTCGGCATCAAAATCACCATGCTTACCGGTGATCACAAAAACACCGCTCAAGCGATCGCCGAAGAAGTCGGCATCGATGATGTGATCGCCGAAGTTCTCCCGGATGACAAGCTCAATAAAATAAAAGAATTGCAGAATCAGGGCCAGGTTGTCGCCATGGCTGGTGATGGTATCAATGATGCTCCGGCCCTCGCCCAAGCTGATGTGGGTATCGCGATGGGGACGGGCACGGATGTGGCGATTGAGACGGCTGGTATCACCCTTTTGCATGGTGATATCTCAAAGCTTGTGAAGGCGATCAAACTTTCACAAATGACCATGAGAGGCATTAAGCAAAATCTCTTTTGGGCCTTCATCTACAACATTGTAGGCATTCCTCTGGCCGCCGGAGTTTTGTATCCGTTTTTTGGCTGGTTCCTAAACCCTGTCTTCGCCGGTTTTGCGATGGCGATGTCGTCTGTATCAGTGGTATCTAATTCACTCCGAATTAAGGCCAAAAAATTATCCTAAGAGAAATGGCTACACCGGCACAAAAAATATATACCTTCCACGTCAACGGCATGCACTGCAATTCTTGTGTGGTCCTGACTGAAAGTGAATTAAACGATCTTAAAGAAGTTACCCGGGCAAAAGCTTCACTCAAAACACACCGCATTGAGGTCGTTGGCTACTTTGGCGACAAAGAACCGGAGCATGTTGCCAGGGATTTAAGTGAAATTTTGAAGCCGCATGGCTATACACTTTCACTTGAAAAACAAAAACACTCGGCCAACTGGTCCGACTTTCGCATCGCCTTGCCGATCGCTGGGACCTTCATCGCTATATTTATTATTTTGCAGAAACTCGGAATAGTAAACTTGATAACGACATCCGAAGTTGGTTATGGCACAGCTTTCGTGATTGGACTCATCGCTTCCATCTCCACCTGCATGGCCGTGGTCGGCGGCCTGGTGCTCTCCATGGCCGCAAACTTTGCCAAGGGGGGTGATAAGGTGCGGCCACAAATGTTATTTCACCTCGGTCGGCTGGTATCATTTTTTATTCTCGGTGGCACAATCGGTGCCCTCGGATCGGCCTTCCAACTTGGATCAACCGGGTCATTCGTGCTTAGTCTCATTGTCGCTCTCGTTCTTCTAGTGCTTGGTATTAATCTCCTTGATATTTTCCCTGGGATAAAGAAACTCCAACCAACCATGCCAAACTTTATCGGTCAGCATATACACGGGTTAAAAAAAGTAAATCACACCCTGACACCACTGCTTGTCGGTATCACAACATTCTTTCTCCCCTGTGGCTTTACTCAATCGATGCAAATTTATACGCTTTCGATCGGCAACTTTTGGGGCGGCGCTATGACGATGCTTATCTTCGCCCTTGGGACGCTTCCGGTGCTAGCCTTCCTAAGCCTTAGCTCCCTCTCCATTCACCGCCAAACCCAAAGAGGTATATTTTTCAAAACAGCGGGAATAGTTGTAATTTTCTTTGCTCTGTTTAACCTAATTAATAGTCTCGTCATGATCGGCCTTATACCACCCCTCTTTAATTTTTAGTACAATACAAGATATGAAAGCCATCGTCTTATCAATCTTACTCGCTGGGATTCTAATCGGGGGAGCCTTCACTTTTTCGAATCGTCCTACCCCTGACGCGATAGCGGAGGAAAATAATGTGAGCCTGGTGGGGGGGAAACAAATCATTGAGATTGGGGCCAAGGGTGGATACTCACCACAACAAACTATCGCGAAAGCCGATATCCCCACCATCATTCGCGTAGCAACAAAAGGTACATTTGATTGTTCATCAACCCTAACGATTCCGGCCATTGATTATCGAAAAAATCTGCCGCCATCTGGCATAACTGATATCGAAATCCTACCCCAGCCAGCTGGAACGACCTTACGAGGTTTGTGCGCCATGGGGATGTATAATTTTGTGGTGAAGTTTACCCTATGATCATCCTCGGAATCGAGACGAGCTGTGACGAGACAGCCGTAAGCGTGATCGTAGGGAATGAAACCAAAAATCCGCCGCGTTTTCAAGTGCTCGCGCAAGTGGTCTCATCACAAGTCAAACTCCATGCGCCGTGGGGTGGAGTTGTGCCGTCGCTCGCCAAGCGCGAACACAGTAAAAATTTGATTCCAGTGTTGGAGAAAGCGTTGGGAAATGCAAAGTTGAAAGTTAAAAAAATTAGAGGTTCGACCAAGGCAACACCTTTCGATCCCCAAGGTGTCGCCTTAGATTTGAAAGCGGTGGAAAAAATTCTCGAGCGCGAGCCGGAATTATTGGAACAATTTCTGAAATTTATTCCAACCATCGCCGCGCCCAAAATTAATGCTATTGCTGTCACCCACGGCCCTGGCCTCGAACCAGCGCTCTGGACCGGCATCAACCTGGCTCGCGCTCTCGCGCTCACGTGGCAAAAACCCTTGATTCCTGTTAATCACATGGCCGGGCACATTTATTCGGTACTTATCTCCCCTAATCACAAGGCGACACCTTGGGGATCGAAAGGTGTCGCCTTAAAATTCCCCGCCCTTGCCCTTCTCATCTCCGGCGGCCATACCGAGCTCGTCTTAATTCGCGATTGGCTCAAACACACTCTACTCGGCGCGACACGTGACGACGCCGCCGGTGAAGCGTTTGACAAAGTTGCACGCCTGCTTGATCTCCCCTACCCGGGTGGGCCAGTTTTATCTAAACTCGCCGCTAAAGCTAAGACAACACCGAGTGTTGGGGACTCTAAACACTCGGTGTTTAAACTACCCCGCCCCATGATTAATTCACCTGATTTCGATTTCTCTTTCTCGGGCCTAAAAACGGCGGTACTCTATCGCGTCAATGATCTGGAAAAACAATCAGCCCGCGGTCAACCAACCTTGGACTGGAAAATTCAAATCGCGGCTGATTTCCAACAAGCAGTAATTGATGTCTTGCTCGCCAAAACAACCAAGGCTATAGAAAAATATAAACCTAAAGTTCTAATTATTGCCGGCGGCGTTTCGGCCAACCAACCGTTGCGACAACAGTTTACCAAACATCTCGCCAAACACTTCCCTAAAGTTAAACTGCTTTTACCCTTACCGAAACTCTCTCTCGACAACGCTACGATGATCGCCGTCACCGGCTATCTGCGATTACTTGGAAGCTTAGCTTCCAAGTGGGAAACTATTCACGCCCAGGGTAATTTAATCTTGGACTAAATTCTTTGCTATAATTCACCCAAATGACTGAAATGATTTTCTACGCCCTGGTTGGTGGTTTAGTGCCAGTTGCAATCTGGCTTTATTTTTGGCTCAAAGAAGATGCGGTGAAACCAGAACCCATCCGGCGGATTGTTTTCGTTTTCCTCGCTGGAGCGGTGTCCGTTATCATCGCTTATCTATTGGAACGGCTGTGGTGTCAGAGTTCGTGGCTCGCTCCCGCCTGCCAGCACATTAGCGATTCTTCCAATAATCAGCTCGGCGGACCAGAGAAAGTTGTTTTGATTCTCTGGTCGGCAACCGAAGAGATCCTCAAGCTCTTCGCCGTTTATCTCATTGTCTTCAACCATCGCGACTTCGACGAGCCAGTTGACGCCATGATTTATCTCATCACTGCCGCGCTCGGCTTCGCCGCGTTAGAAAATGCCCTTTTTCTCTTCGACATCCTATCGCAACCCGGAACGTTAACCAACACGAGTATCACTTTCCTCCTCACCGGCAACCTGCGCTTCCTCGGCGCCAACATTACCCACATTGTCTCCTCGGCCATTGTCGGCGCCATGGTTGGTCTCTCCTTCTGTCTTTCGCTCGGTCGACGCCTCACTTACGCGATCATTGGTTTAACCACAGCTATTCTCTTGCATGCTCTCTTCAATTTACTTATAATTACCAGTGATGGAAGTCAGATCTTCAAAGTTTTTTCACTGCTCTGGCTCTTCGCAATTTTTATTATCCTACTCTTCGAACGAGTTAAGCGAGTAGTCTGTTAAATAAATGTTTAAAAACAAACGATCATTCTTCGAGCGCATCACTGGGAGCATCTCTTCCTTCAATGGTGAACCAGAAAGCGAGACCTCCAACCTTGCAGTGAGTAGACCAAACGGTCCTCACGATAACAATTGGCTAAAAGAAGAAGCCGAGGAGGGGGAACTCGCCGTTGATGTCTTCCAGACGCCCACCGAGATTGTGATCAAGGCAATGATCGGTGGTGTCCGACCAGAAGACCTGAACATCTCGATCACCCGCGAGATGGTAACAATTAAAGGCAAACGTGAAGAAACCGAGACGGTAAATGGACCCGATTACTTCCAACAAGAACTCTACTGGGGATCTTTCTCTAAAACGATTCTCCTGCCGTCAGAAGTTGAACCTGAAGAAGCCGAGGCCGTTGAGCGCCACGGGTTACTCACGATCCGCCTGCCAAAGATTGACCGCGGTCGTGTCCAGAAAGTCAAAGTTCGTTCTATTTAACCTAGAGCAAATTGGTCTAGTTAATTTGACAAATGGTGCCCAGAGTCAGAATTGCACTGACGACCCTTCCCTCTTCAGGGGAATGCTCTGCTGACTGAGCTATCTGGGCTTCCTTAACACAAAGCAGATTCTACTTCGGCAACCCCGGGAGTGGCAATGTCTTCAGCATCTCCTCGAGTTGGGGCAGTAGCGTTTGTAAATCATCAACATAGGGTTGGATGTAATAATACGATCCCGCCGCCAAAAGTAAAATCACCACCCAATAGAGGAAATGGAAAAAGGTTCCCCAGCGCTTGGCTCGTTGGAGCCGGTGCAAAATGCGGTTACTGTCTTCTACTAGTTCAACTAAGCGCTCGATTGTTTTTCGTTCTTCGCCGTACATCGCTATCCACTAGTATAACTAATGATCTAACTTGGGGCAAATTGAGACGACATAAAACTTACTCTGCCACAAACGGTACGAAGGCGAAACCGGAAAAAGTTCGAGTTTCAAATTTATTTGAGGCTAACTTTTCCATTACCACGATAGTGGAATCAACGGGGGTCACGAGCCGACCACCAAGTTTGAGTTGTTCCAACCAAGCCGAAGGAATGCGCTCGGTTGCCGCGGCAGAAATTATTCGGTCAAACGGCGCAGCGGCTGGAAATCCCTTCGTTCCATTCAAACAATGCAATTCAACACTCCGCCGAGTAATGAAATTACAACGCGCGATGTTCCGAACACTTTGTTGAAACAGTTCCGGAATCAGTTCCAAACCAATCACTTGGCCGCCGCCGGTCGGCAAACCAACGATATGCGCCAAAAGCGCCGTTTGCCAACCCGAACCGGAACCAACATCCAACACCTTTTGCCCAATCGCCGGTTGCAACTCCTCCAACATGAACGCTACGGTCCACGGCTGAGAAACGGTCTGACCAAAACCGATGGGCACTGGTTCGTCGATGCAAGCCTGATCGCGAAGCGCGGTAAGGACGAAATCCGACCGATCAACCGTCTCGAAGGCCGCCACAACCGCCGGCGTCCGCAAAACGCCGCTCGCCATCAAATTATTAACCAATTGCTGCCAACTGCTTTCCAATAACTGTTAATTATATCAGACTCCCGATCAGTTTATTTCGTAACGGAGAGTCACATTCACAATCACATCTTGGGATCCGGGCTCGATGGTTGGAGCCGACAGAGGAGCACCTTCTGAAACGGCATCAAAGGTCATCATCCGAGAAGACTTCTCAGTGTAATAAAATTGGCCACCGCCTTCATCGATCCCTAGCAGCCGGCCAACGCTGAAGCCTCCGGCACGAGCCACAAGTTTGGCCTTCTCCCGTGCTTCGGCGATCGCCTGGGCGCGAGCTTCGTTCTCCACCGTTACTGGATCATCAATCGTAAAGTTAAGTTGTGAGACATTATTCGCGCCACGCTCCACCACTCCCGATAGAATCGCGCCGATCTTGGCGAAGTCTCTCACCCTCACCGTCACGCCTTGAATCACCGTATAACCCACAATCTCGGGCGGCGGACAAGCGGTCGTGGCTTGATTCGAAACACCACTGGAGAAACGCGGGGCACAATAAGTATTTTGGTACCGCGGCGTGAGATTATACTGCTCGGTTTTAATATCTTTATCTCCCACCCCTTGCTCTTTCAAAAAAGAATTTATCTTATTCCCCCGCTCCACATTGTCGCGCTGCAAGGCGGCGATGTCGGTGCTCCCTTCATTAATAATTTGGAAGGTGAATTGAGCCACATCAGGGCGGGTCACTACCTTACCCTCACCACTAACCGAGAAACTTCGGAAGGCCGATGGTTCAATCGAACGAGAATAGGTGCGGGCTGAACTCCAAACGGCACCGCCAGTCATTAGAACGGCAATGATAATTGCCCAATTGAGAATCTTTCTTGTTGGATCAGAAAACATATTTGATGAAAATGTTTAAGTTAATAATGCTAGATTGTAGCACAAGCGACAATTTCTTGATCTGGACAAGACAAGATTTGATCAGTATAACCGAGAAGAATCCCGTCTCGTTCAGCAAATAATTTTTCCCCACCTTCGATTTCGGCAATCAGATCTTCTTTTTTAATCATCTGCCCTGGGGTTACCAGCATCTTTATCCGTCCCGCTGTTTTCGGTCGCGGTTGGTCAGAATAATTAAAAACTTTTTCCCCTATCATTTCGGCACTCGATGTTAAGGATACCCCAGCATCGAACGTTTTAGTTTCGAGATAAATTTCTTGGATAATTAAACCCAGCTGACACAAGATTCGCGAGACCGCGTTCACGCCGATTCGAACATTTTTCTCATCCACCACATAAGCGCCACCGAGCTCAAGGGTCAATGCAGGGATTCCATTTTTATTCAAACTGCCCGAGAGCGTGCGCTCGATCGGCAAAGTTTTAACATCTTCGCGCACCGTGATTAGACCGGAAGCGAGCGCGAGCGACGCATCAGTGTCATTATCGAGCAAAATGTAAGGGATAGAATTGATCCAATCATTATGTAGATCAAGAACCAAAGTCGACTTGGTCTCGACAATAGTTTGCCAAACCTGATGAGCAATTTTCTGTCCCAATGTCCCATTCGATTGTCCGGGAAATAAACGATTTAAGTCCTCGCCCGTCTCCGGCAATTCCCTTATCTTCTTTTGCGCACCACTCTTATTGATAAGTGGCAAAGCCCGTAAAGAACCTTTGATTAACTCTACCATCCCTAATTCTTTGAATAATCTCTCGACCACCGCCGTGCCCCCCGGCTCATCGCCGTGAATGCCGGCCGTGAGCCACACTACCGGTCCGGGAACTTGAGATTTTTTTTCTAATTGCTTCAGTAATTGAGACATAGCTCTATTATGAGTGATTGAGCGAGCAACACAATTTCTTCACCAATCCCGGGCCTTCGTAGATCAGGCCGGTAATTAGTTGGATGAGATCAGCGCCGGCGGCGAATTTGCCTTGCGCCTCTGATGGCGACATCACTCCCCCACAACCGATAATCGTAAACTTTTCACCATAGCACTCTCGCGTGCGGCGAATCAATGAGGTCGATAGATCACGACATGGTTTACCGCTCAAGCCCCCCACATATTGCGCCGGCATTTCGGCCTGATAATCAAGTGACGAATAATCTTTATTCAAATTGCCAATTATCACTCCGGCTAAATTATAATCGGCAATGACTTGGAGTAATTCATTGAATTGCTCCCAAGCCAAGTTGATTGGCATTTTAACATAGACCGGCTTCGGGCAAGAAACCTTTTTTATCGCTTCCAATAATTTTTTTAATAAAGATGGGGTCGTAAAAGTCTCACCACCGAAAACATTGGGGCAAGAAATGTTGAGGGTATAATAATCACCAACATTATGCGCCATACATTGCTTAAGACTAAAACAATAATCTTCAATCCCCGCTTCTACTTCGGCCGAATTAGCATCGTTGGTTCGAGCAATACTAATACCGATCACAAAATTTTTTTCTTGGGAGCGCTTTTTTAAACGAGGAATAATCGTTTCAACACCATCATTGCGCAACCCTTTGCTGACCAGAATACTTCGCGAACGGGGCAAGCGTCGTAAGCGCGGCCGAGGATTACCCGTACAAGGCCGCGCGGTGACCGAACCGACTTCCACTCCACCCAAACCGATCGCCGGCAAAATTTGCGTTAGACGAGCATTATAATCGAAACCGGCGGCGAGAATAAACGGCGTGCGATAAGTGTTGCCATCCACTGTTCGGCTAATATCTCGCCCGCGATAATTATAGATTGAACTAACCAGCATCCGAGTGAGTGAGAAGTGGCCCAAAATTTCTCCCAGAGAAATCGCCCCGTTATGGACCTGCTCTGGATCGAAACGAAAAAGAATTGGTCTGATTAAACTTGAGTACAAATTGATTTTAATCACGAAATAAGAATCGGTCCATCCCCCAATATCGCCCCGCGCGAACACTGGCAAAAAAGAGAAGTAAAAGTGCGTAAACAATATGATCATCCACCACCCACGCGTGCGCGTTGGGATAAGGGAAGGGGCCAGCGGCGAAATAATACAGAAGCATCAAGACGATTCCCAATATCGAACTTAATCTGACGAAAAGGCCAAGGATCAGTGCGACACCAAGAATCGTTAGCCCCCAAGCGTTCAAGAAATTAACGATCGGCAAAATGATTGGATTAAGAAACAACTGATAAAAACTGGTAAAAGTTTTTGCCCCACCGATATAGCCGGCCGCCGACCAAGTAGAATCAACAACTTTAGTAATACCAGCGTAGAAAAAAAGAACACCAAGAGATACCCGCGTTAATAATAATGAGAATCGCGATAAAGTATTCAGGTTATTCATAGACATCTATTATAATACCAAACTAATTATCATGCGAATTATTCAACGCTTGATAACCGACACGGTCTCTAGACGAGAGATAAACCACTGGCGATCCAATTTGACCAAACCAATAGACAACTCGCGGGCGGAAAGAATTAATTTTTGGCCGGCCTCTTCCCATGATACTCGCGCGGTGGCCGACACTTGTCCTGACCGTCCGGGCGACTCAACTCTGACTTGGGGATCAAGAATGGCCACGATTAAAGAATCTAATTGCGATCGCGCCGCGAATAAACTTTGCCTGATTTCTTCTGATCCAGTTAGCGATCGAGAGTAACCATCAATATCTTCCAGAACTAAAGTTGCATCTCTAGTAAAATAATCAGTTACCCGTTTAGCAAATAAGCCAGAGGTTATTTGGCCCGGTTTTAACTGACCTTCAGACCCAACCGCGAAAGACGCGTCGGTGGCCAAATTATTCAAGCGCCGGATAATTTGCCGCTCGGCACTAGGAAAAAGATAACGGTAGAGAAAAAAGGCACCAACGATAATCGCGATCAGTAAAACTATTTGAGTAATTTTTCTATTTACCATAACGCGCGACCGACAATCCTCTCCGCCGCCACTCGACCAAATAAGTGCCGACTTTCTTCAACATCGCGGTTATCGCCGATGACATAGTATTCATTCTCGCTCAACTTAACTGGCGCAATTTGCCACGCGGCGCGGGTTTTCACATATGACTCATTAATCGGCACACCATTAATTTTAACCACTCCATTATCAATCGCTAAAGTTTCATTCGGCAAAGCGACGATTCGTTTCAAAAACATGACCGACAAACCACTAGTCCGAATCGCCACAATCTCACCACGGCGGGGTTGGCGCGTTAGATAAGTCAAGCGGTTAATGAAAGTAAAGCCGCCATGATGATAAGTCGGCTCCATGCTCAACCCGTTAATTCTGACTGGTACAAAGACAAATTTGAAAATGACAACAGCCCCGACCGCAATCACTAATAACCTGATCATCTTTTTCGGCTTCATGTTTCTAAAAATATAACATTAATTTAAAAATTTTTAGCTATACCATAAAAAATGCGGCCGTTTAAATTATGGGATACTTAAAAGAACAAAGGTGCTAGCGGCGGGATCGAGAACGGTCAATCTCGGTTAGGTATTGCTTCCGCAAGCGGACACTCTTCGGCGTGATCTCCAGATATTCATCTTCAGCCATCGTCTCGAGTCCGCGCTCGATGCTCAACTGAAAAGGTGGGATCAGACCAATCGCTTCATCCGAACCAGACGCCCGCATATTGGTCAGTTGTTTCCCCTTGGTTGGATTGACCATCATCTCTTCTCCCTTCGCCGTATTACCAATTACCATTCCTTCGTAGACTTCGGTGTTTGGTGGAATATATAACACTCCGCGATCTTGAAGATTCCAGAGCGAATAACCAAGTGCCTTGCCTGCCGCCATCGAGATCATTGAACCCACCGTCCGGCGACGAATCTCACCCACAAACGGCCGGAAGCCAATCACTCGCGACGACATTGTCCCCTCCCCTTTAGTATCAATCACGAATTGTCCGCGGTAACCGAGGAGTCCCCGCGTTGGACCAACAAAAGTGAGTCGAAGAATTTCTCCGACCGGCCGAATATCTTGGACAACAAAACCACGCCAGCCGAGCCGCTCAATAATCACCCCCTGATAAGCACTCGGCGTATCAATCACTACTTCCTCAAAAGGTTCCTGCCTTACTCCACCCTCTTCCCGAATAATAACTTGTGGTTGAGAAACTTGGACTTCGTAACCTTCTCGCCGAATCGTCTCGAGAAGAATCGCGATGTGGAGTTCGCCCCGGCCAGATACTTGGAAATGATCCGTCGCTCCGCGATGAGACTGGTCGGCTGAATCGAAAACAATGCGCAAACCGACGTTGACCTCAAGCTCGCGCTCGAGACGCTCGCGGAGTTGGCGCGAGGTCACATACTTCCCCTCGCGACCGGCGAAAGGCGAATCGTTAACAAAGAAATCGAGAACGATTGTCGGTTGATCAACGGCGATGGCTGGCAAGGATGGTGTGTCTGGGTTCGTCGTCACCGTCTCACCGATATCAATATCGGGCAGGCCGGCCAAAAGGACAACGTCTCCAACCGTCGCCTCTTCGACGCCCACTCGTTGCAATCCTTGGAAAGTAAAAATCTTGGTCAATTGCCCAGAACGGGCCAATCCATTTGGTTTCTTCACCCAGACTCGAGCGCTCGTTTTAACCGATCCCTCATAGATCCGACCGAGAGCGAGGCGACCGAGGAAATTATCGTAAGCGAGATTGAAGGGCTGAAAGCGGAGTGGCGTATCGGCCGGAGCAAGTGAGGCCACCGGTACCTGCTCGAGAATCAGGTCGAGTAAGGGATCGAGATTATGGGATTCATCGGTGAGTCGACGACGAGCAATCCCTTCCCGACCGATAGTGTAAACGACTGAGAATTCGGCTTGGATATCGGTCGCGCCGAGCTCGAAGAAAAGCTCGAGCACTTGCTCCTCGCAACGTGCCGGGTCGGCCGCCGGTTTATCAATCTTATTAATCACCACGATCGGTTGAAGCTCCAGCTCCAATGATTTCTTCAAAACGAACCGCGTCTGCGGCATCGGCCCCTCTTGGGCGTCAACCACTAAGAGCACCGCGTCCACCGATCGGAGCACGCGCTCGACCTCGGAACTGAAATCAGCGTGACCAGGCGTATCGACAATATTTATTTTCGTCCCGCGATAGGTGATCGCCGCGTTCTTGGCGTAGATCGTGATGCCACGTTCCTGTTCGAGCGCGTTGGAATCCATCGAGACGCCTTCGCCCACGGCTTGCGTCTGGCGCATCAAGGCATCGGTCAAAGTGGTCTTGCCGTGATCAACGTGAGCAATAATCGCGATGTTCCTGATTTCCATTGGGAAAACAAAACAGTACAGGATTAGGAATTGTTTGACAAGTTAAGTAAAGTTGCTATCATTCAAAATTATTAGGCAAATAAATTTAAGTCTATGAAAAAAATAATTGTTCTCATCATTATCATCGGCGTGGTTATTCTCATCTGGTCTTATGGCCAGAACCCAACCCCCACCACAACTTCGGGAGAGGACTTGGGGGCAACATTGGGGATTACTCCGACCGGCGAGGGAGTGATCACCACGCCGCCAGCGCCAGACACGACTATCGCCGCAAATGTTAAAGAATTCACAGTGATTAGTGGTAATTTCTCCTTCACTCCCAAAACCTTAGAAGTTAACCAGGGGGATACGGTAAAAATAATTTTCCAGAATGCCAATGGCACCCATGATTTGAAAATTGACGAATTCAACGTTGCCATCAAACAAATCAAGGCTGGTGAATCCGAAACGGTGGAATTCGTGGCTGATAAAACTGGCATTTTCGAATACTACTGTTCGATTGGTAATCACCGCGCCATGGGAATGGTTGGAACCCTGACGGTAAAATAATTCTCCCGAACTTCTACTTCAGTGCGCATCAATCGCTATCTCGCTCTGAAGAAATACGCTACTAGACGAGGGGCCGATAAACTAATTGAAGCTGGCCGCGTCTCGATCAATGGTCGGTTGGCGCAAATCGGTGAGACGGTTAATGAGAATGACAAGGTTGAGGTGCGACCGTCTAAACAGCCAGAGACTTATTCATATGTCATCTACCACAAACCTCGCGGCGAGATCACGCATTCGCCTCTCCCCGGACTCTTCCCTATCGGTCGCCTTGATAAAGATTCGAGTGGATTAATTCTCTTGACCAACGACGGGCGCATTACTGATCGTCTCCTTAATCCCGAACACACCCATGAGAAAGAATACCTCGTGACTACCCGCGAACCGCTCCGCTCGAACTTCGCCCGACAAATGTCGAATGGGGTCGATATCGGTGGTTATGTTACTCGCCCTTGCCAAGTAACCACCATTAATCACTACACCTTCCGGATCATTCTTACTGAAGGCAAGAAACATCAGATCAGGCACATGTGCGCGGCGCTCCGCGTGGACATCACCGAATTAACCCGGGTGCGAATCATGAATCTCCGCTTGGGCCACCTGACCGTCAGTGGTCACCGATCGCTTACAGCCACCGAGCAATCAACTTTACTTAAAAGTTTGGGGCTCTAAAGAAAACAGTGATGCCCTCAGCAGGAATTGAACCTACATCTACCCCTTAGGACGGGGTTGTTCTATCCGTTTAACTATGAGGGCCGCGAGCTAAATGCCAATGAGTTTAGCGAGTTTTGGTTCATCGAAACCGACGATCAAATTCTCGTGACTGCCGTCTTGATCACTAATCGTGATCACCGGCACACCGAGTTGACCCGATTTATCAACCATCTCCTTGCGCCTCGCCACATCAGTGGCCACATTATGCTCCTCGTACATGACACCATGCGCTTGGAAAAATTCCTTCGCCCCCTGACAGAAGTGGCAAGTGGGCGTGCTGTAGATTGTAACTTTTTTATTCATGCCCCAGATTATAGCAAGATGTCCGTGAGCGCCGCAAGGTCATCGGTCGGTGCCGTCCGATTAGCTCTCGTATAATGACACTTCAAACAACGATGTAGAATCTGATCGACACCATGACGACGCTCGAGAGCAATCGGGGCCATCAAACCCCGGCACTCCGCCAGTCGATCTCCCGGATGCACATCCACATGTTGACTATAGAGGCACCGCGGACAGTGGTTGGTATAGCCATCCCCAACCACGGGCACCTCGCAATTAGCGCAGGTGAAATTCTCCGTCCGTTTAATAAATGTTTGGCTCATGGTGATATAAAATGCGAGTAGGGGGAATCGAACCCCCAGCTTAACCTTGGGAAGGTCATGTGTTACCACTACACCATACTCGCAATGTTAATTAAACCAACTAACTATTTTTTGCCACCAAGAGACCGTCGTGGTCGGGGCTACGGTCGGAGCTGACTCACTTATCAAGTTAATCACTTTCTCCCCTTCTTTGACAACTCCGAATCGTTCACGAATCTCCCCCTCGATTCCCCGTTCGGTCCCCAGACTAGCGACCTCCGCCGTGAGTTCATCTCGTCGCACAGTCAGGGCAAGAAGCTCGCTTCTTAGGACCATTTCTTCGGCCGCGACCGCCCGCTCCCGTTGATAAAATTGCACCACACTTTGCCCAATCAAAACAAGAATGAGCAGAAGGAAAATCTGGAGTGACCGCGAGGCCATGACTCGCTGCCAGTGATTGTGATTTTGAAATTCCCTCATTGATTGCTATACTTTACTCCACATGCTATTCCAAAGGAAGTATAAGAAATCACTGCAAATCTTCTGGATGGTGATCAGCGCTCTCGTAATTATCGGGATGATTCTCCTTTACCTCCCCTCACTTTTCGCTTGAACCCGAGACCATCTTAAGGAATACCGCCGGCGGGATAGTCATTGTCCCGCGTTCGAGCAGTCGCTTCTTCCCTCGCTTCTGCTTCTCCCACAGCTTGCGCTTGCGCGTAATGTCCCCACCATAGAGATAACCAGTAACATCTTTCTTAAGCGCCGGCAAACTCCGAGAGGCAAGGACCCGGCCATTAGCTCCCGCTTGAATCTTGAGCGTAAAGAGCTGTCGCGGCAGAAGTTCAGCCAAACGAGCAACCACCTCTTTCGCTTCGCGCTCGAGTCGATGTTGAGGGACCACTCGCGTAAAAGCTGGTATAACTTCCTCGGCCACCAAAACATCGAGCCGCACCACATCGGCCAGTTCGAGCCCCGCCACCTCATAGGCGAGGGAAGCGAAACCAGAGGTCAAACTTTTCAACTCATCGAAAAAACGCCGCATCAATTCGCGAAGCGGTAAGGTAATGTGGAAGGAAGTCCGATCATTACCCCAAAGTTCCGTGGCGAGCACCCGCGCCTCGTGTTCACGAAAAAGTTTAAGTAAGGCACTGCTATATTCGGGCGGGGTTAAAACTTGCGCTTTGACCCAAGGCTCATAAATTCGTCGCCCTTTCAAGTCATCAGGAAAGCGATGGGGTGAATAAATAATCTCTCGTTGCCCGCTTTTCTCCTCAACAAGCTCATAACTCGTCGAGGGAGCGGCAACCGTCAAGGAGAGATTAAATTCGCGACGCAAGCGCTCGGTAATAATCTCGAGGTGAAGCATGCCTAAAAAACCGCAACGGAAACCGCGACCGAGTGACCCGGATGATTCTTCTTCGAAGGAGAGCGCGGCATCGGTTAGCTTAAGTCGCCCAAGCGCTTGGGCCAAAAGGGCAAAACCGTCTTGGCTCGTGGGGTAAATCGACGCCCAAACCATTGGCTTGGGCTCGGTGTAACCGGGGAACGGGAGCAAACTAGTCCCAAACCGCAAAACGGTTTCGCCAACCTTCGCTCGACTAATCGTCTTAATTCCCGTGACCACATAACCGATCTCGCCGCTCTTGAGTCGTTCTTGAGGTTTAGGTTCGGGGCAAAAAGTTCCCACCTCGTTGGCCACGAAACGCTCTTTGGTCATAGCAAAAACTAATTGATCACCACGCTTGATCTCGCCGTCAAACAGCCGCAGATAAACAATAAGCCCACGATGGGTTGAATACTCAAAGTCAAAAACCAAACCGCGAGGGGCATTCGAGGTTTCAATTGAAGTGGGGCGGGGGGGCGGAACACGTTCGACCAAGGCCTCTAAAAGTTGAGTTACTCCAACACCAGTTTTGGCCGAAACGGCGATAATTTTGTCGGCTGGACAATTCAAAAGTTTTACAATCTCGTTTCGAACTCCTTCTACTCGCGCTGCCGGCAAATCAATTTTATTTATAACCGGAATGACGGTGAGGCCAATCTGCCGCGCCATCTCTAGGACCGAAAGCGTTTGCGCCTGCACCCCTTTAGTGGCATCGACGAGTAAGATCGCTCCCTCAACCGCCGTTAGGGCCCGCGAGACTTCGTAGGAGAAGTCGATATGCCCAGGCGTGTCGATGAGATTCAGCTTATAGGTGTTAGCTTTTAGGTTATAGATCATCGAAACAGGGGCCATCTTGATCGTAATTCCCCGCTCTCGCTCTAAATCTAAACTGTCGAGTACTTGCGCCCGCATTTGGCGAGGTTCGATTGTCTCTGTTTGCTCGAGCAAACGATCAGCCAACGTTGATTTGCCGTGATCGATATGGGCAATAATAGAGAAGTTGCGGATGAGATTACTCCCTTCAGTATTCATATAATAACACTACCGACGAATCACGAGCCCCGCAACAAAACTAAAAGTCTCTTCATAAGTTCCAAAAGTTGAAGCATCAACTGATAAACCAAGGTTTGATTATTCAATGGGACATTCACTCCCAAAGGTCTCCGTGAAAAACCCCCGCCACTACCACCTCGATTACCACCGGTTGACGGCTGATCGGGTGAACTAGGAGGAGTGTCGGGGACCGGGGTAACAAAATTAACTTGAGAAACTGTCCCCCAAATTACTTCGTTTGGCATTGGTTGATTGTTGCGCGAACGAATTCTAAATTTGTAATCTTTAGCCGAGTCAAGACCGGTGATATCAACCTGATGATCTTGCGTCAAAGTTCGGTCAACCAACTGGGAATTAGCTGGCCAAACGTCAGTCACCGTATAAGCCACTTCGCTGGTAGAAAGCTCGTTGGTCGTCCATGATACGACAACACTTGTCGGATCACGCTGAAATATTTTTATATTCTCCGGGGATCGGAACCAGCTTTTCTGCGCATCAAGAGGCCAGCCGGTATTAGGACGAAAAGTTCCATTTCGAATACCCGACAGATATTCGGCCTTTTTCTTATCATAAGCGACCTTAAAGTGGGACAGCCAAATATTATCGAGATTGCGTTCTGCCCCATACAAATTCTCTCCCAACACCCGTCTTCCCTCATCGTACCCGGCTGAAGTCGCACCATCCGATCTTAATTTATGGGCCCCAAATGCTTGTGATAAACCATAACCAGAACTGAAAAATCTAAAATAGGGGTTGGTGGGAGCATCAACCTTAGCAATTTCTCCCGTCTCCCCAGCCAAAGTGTAATTGACATAAGCATCGACAAAGACGGCTCGGAGACCACTCAAGGCCGGTGATAAAGTCCACGGACCCCAGACATCGACCGAGTCATGATTATAAATAATTCCCCCGTCACCAATGTCTGTTCTAACTTGTCGAATGAAATTGTAATCTTCTTTAATTCCACCGGCATCGGAATTATCGAAATACCAACCATCAAGTTTTAGCTCGGATTGAAAGCCCTTCATCCAGTTGAGCGTAGTCGTAATAGCTTGATGTTCACCAGCGCGAGGTGACCCCGTTGGATAATTCCATTTTGCGGTAACCGGAGAATATAGATAACTAATAACCTTGAAACCGTTACGATGGGCCACCGCAATAAACTTATCAATCAGTGGCCGATTGGCGTATTGGTAACTCATAATGTCACCATGGAGTCCGGGATAACCAGTCGTATTATCATAGAGATCGCCGCCAAAAAGGACAAAGACACCAAAATTATTATTGATATAGGAACGCATGGGAGCGCAAGGATCAGTGGTATTACAACCAGCGATCAAATTGCCAACATCGTTTTTATCATATAAAAATTGAACAAACGGCCTAGCGCTCTGCCCATAAAGAGCTTCGAAATTGAAGGGTTTGGGTGGAAAAACCATATGGGCCATTACTGCCCCTGTTGATAAAGACAAAGAACTTCGATCCGAATCAGTGGTCACCGAAACACCCCCACTCACAAAAGCGTGCAACGACCCACCTTGACCGTCGGTCCACATCCGATCCCGGGCCACTCCCTTATTCCAAGGCGCGACCGCGATTAAATTAGTTTGGGTATAGGTGAAAGGTAATTTCGCTGTCACAAAGAAAAGTGAGTCCGACATAAATTCAAAAGTCGCCAGCGGACTCTGAATCACGGCTTTAGAAGCAGTGAAAGATTCGGTCCGAAATGGTCCCAGATCACTATTGAAAGTGAGAGTCGCCACCAGCCTCGGATTCACCGTGTTGGTATTGGGATCAATCCGGCGCCATAGCTCCATTCCCGTTCGACCCAAAACGTATTTGGCGCCGGTGGTAATCACAGTTATTGCCTCTCCTGTTTGCATCACTGATTCAACTTTCATCCCAAAATTGCTGAAGGGGGTCAGAGCAGGAACAACTGGTGTCACTTCGATTGGCACCACCTCAATTGATTCCCCTCTAATTAATGTCACTTCGGTCGGATTAATTTCGACCAACGGAATCGGCTGAAGTTGCGATCGCCATAAAACCATAGTTTGATCAACCGTTGCCGACATTCCGGGAGCGAAAGTTAATCGATATTGGAAAGTGCTTCCCGAGAGACAAGCGCCGGATCGTAAATCACCTTGTGGAACCACGACACCTGAAGTCATTGGGCACCAGGTTTTACCTGTGTCGCTACTTATTTCCACCCGGATGGTCGAAGTCTCTTCGCCCATTAAACTGATCAAGAGCTCACTCACCGGACCAGTGTAGAATCGCCTGGATTCCATTTTACCAACAACCCCCGCCCGAGAACCGGTGAAAATAAGACTGCTCCGTTTATCCCAAATGACGCCAGCCAAAGACTTCTCGTCAACGAAATCGAGGGTATCGTAATCATCGAAAAAACTGGTGGCCGTGAGCGAGACCGGCGCCGCCAGTTGAGCAAATGAGTTGGTCAAAAAATTGGGCAGAACTGCACCACCGGTCGCGAGTACCACCACGCTCATCGTTAATGCCACGAAAGCAATGAGGAGGGGCAGGGTTTGCTTAGACATAAATATCATTATATCACACCTCCAATGTGTCAACACCAAAAATGTGGGGGATTGAAACTCACCGGCGCGGTCGACCGGATTTGAACCGGCGATCTTCTCCGTGACAGGGAGACGTGTTAACCAGGCTACACCACGACCGCATTATTCGTCTCAAGATGTGACCATTCAATTATACACAAAACTAGTTGACTTCAAAGAATAATCAAACCGTCACAGGTTGGCCGTCAATGGTTAGAGGAAGATCAATTTCGCAAGTGCCGGAGACACAAGCCAACTCTTTAGATCCAGTTGTTCGATCTTCATATTCGTAAAGCATTAACTTCGAGAAATCAATGACCGGGAAATTTTTAACCAATTCGTTATACCGTTCTTCGGTAATTGCTTCATAAGGAGCAAGGCGATAAACATGATCGGTCCGCGGCAAAAATGATAGCCCCCCAATAATTTCCCAATGCTCGTAAACCCAATTGGCCACCCGCAACCATTCATCCTCCCCCACCGAGATCGTTGTTGACGGATTGTGTTCGGTGTAATTCTCTTTAACCGTTCGCCAATATTCGAGCTGATCAAGAGAGGTTAGATCATCACGGAAAAGCGAGCCCTTGGGCGCTTTGACCGGAAACTCAAGAACGAAGGTGGTTGCCGTCTCTGAGTGCTGACCAACTTCCGGATGATATGGTACACTCATATCTTTAAGCATCATGAAAAGCGGATTGTGCCCTTCGATCCGCACTCGTCTAATGTAATACGGCGCATGGCGGGGATGCATGCCCGACGAGGAATCGAAGAGTTGTGAGCCGTTGCCAGACGGCTTAACGCAGGTAACACAAGTCGAAGGATTGATACCAAAACGCGAAGCGTACTTCCGATTCGTCTCGATCGCCACTTCCTTCATCTTTCGAAGAGTGTTGGCATTGCGTACCGCCTTACAATCCCATTGGCCGGTAATTGAGATTCCTAGTAAAGCCTCAGCTTCACAATTCTTTTTCCATTCTTTCGAGAGATATGGAAAATGGGTTAAGCTAGCTTGGAAAGTGCCGAGGATCGCCGCAATGCGTGTTTTCTCGAGTAAGGTGTCTTCGGTATCATCCGATCGAGCCACAACTTCTGACAAATTGCAAAATTGCTTTGACTGAAGGATGATCTCTCCGCACGGATTCGTTCCGGGCACCCAGGGATCGGTGGAATGTGGGTCAGGGGCGATCACCTTCCAACGCCTAGCCGGCAACTGGTGACGCAAACCACTGCGATTGAAAATCCCCCGCTCACCGGAGCCCGATTTTACCAAATTAAGCCATTCGTCAAGGAAATCTGAAAGACCAGGTTTCTCGTTGTAAATAGCCGAGTTATTGGCCATACTCCGTTCCGGATGAGTGAGATAAAATTGGCCATTCTTGGCCTCCTGCATCTCTTTATCATCAAGATCAGAGAGTGAGATCAGGGCGCTTCGTCGCACCCCACCGGCCACTACCACTTCGCCAATTTTACAAATTATATCGTGAGTATCAATCGTAGTTAACCGCCGACCTTGGCGCGCCAACATCTTGGCGCGCGTGAATTCAAGCAAACGACAAAGCGGGTCAGGGCCAGAAGCACGACCACCCATAACCTTGAGCCGCGCCCCAGCTGGCCGAATTTGAGAATAATCGAATTCCACATCTTTACCCGACGACCACATCTCCAGCCCATAAGTCAAAGCGTCGGCCCAACCCTCGCGACTATCGGGAATGACGAAGCGAGAAACTTTCTCCGCCGCCTGTCGTTTGATAATCGGTAGGAGTTCTACCGTCTGATGCTCCACCGAGAAACCTATCCCTGTGCCACACATAAGCACATACATAATCTCAGCAAAATCTTGCCATTTAGTCGGCGCAATGTAAGCACAATTATAAGCGGCCACATTACTTTGCTCGGCCGCTCCACCCGCCGACCATAAGAGGCGCATCGAACCCAAAGCTTTCATTCCAAGCATGTATTTACGAACCTCAAGATATTCTTCTTCTTTCAATTTGTCGCCGAGGTTATTTCTCATGAAGTTGATATATCGATCGACTGTTTCCAACCAAGATTCGCGGCGGTTTTTCTCTGGTAACCACTTAGAATAAGTGCTGTAATAAACAAATTCGGCCAACTGATTCCGGAAATAAGCCTTACTTTGAGCCGTTAGATCGCGAACCTCCTTCGGCACCTCCCCCTTCTCTCGCCTCACTTCCGACCGCCGTTCACGATATAAAATATAGGCCTTGGAGGCCTTGACGAAATTATGAAGAATGAGTTGCTTCTCCACCAAATCCTGAACCCCCTCAACTGTAGGTAAAAAATCTTTTCCACTTAATTTAACCAAACTTTCAAGATCTTTCTTCACCGCCTTAGCCACCAGGGCCGCCCCACCCTCTTCTCCTTCACCGGAAGCCCGCATCGCTTTCCAAATAGCATTAACGATTCGCGCTTCATCAAAAGAGACAACGCTGCCATCCCGCTTCCTGATTTGGGATAATATTTTTTTGCGCGTGAGAGTTTTAGTCTTGATCGCTGGCATAGTGATGTTAATTCTAATCTTCTCTCCCGTAAAAAGCAATCCGCCAATTGGCGGAGAAAACTGTTGATAAGATAACCGAACGGAGGCTAATTTCGTGACAACGATTTTAGATAAACCAACGCCCCGTGAAGAGCACTGGTTTCACCGAGAGTCGCTTGTTTAATTAACGGCAATTGCGGGAAAATTGTCAGGTCTCGACGAATTAATGACTCCAGGGTGGCGATCTTAAACCCGGGATCTTGAAACATGCTCCCACCCAAAACCAAACAATCCGGCGACCAATGAAGCAACGTGTTGGTGAGACCAATTGCTAAATAATGGCTCAAATCCTGCCAAATTTTATCATCAGTCAAGCCATGCGGTGGTCGACCAAAACGCTTCTCGACGGCCAAACCAGAAACATAATCCTCCAGACGGCGAGCTTCTTGGCCGTCAAGGGTAATAATTTGCTGACCCGGCTCGAAACCGAAAGTGTTCTGGCTAATTTGGCCATTTTCAATTTTCGCACCACCAACGCCGGTGCTCACCGTCACATACGCCACCGCTTGACACCCACGCCCAGCGCCAACAACTGCTTCGCCTAAAGCGGCCAATGCCGCATCATTTTCAATATACACAGGCACAGTAATGAGTTCAGCCTTCACTCGTTCGGCCAGCGGCGCGCCATTCCATACTTTACGACTAGCGCCAATCACCACGGTGGTGACCGGATTATTCATCTCCCGAGCGGCCTCAACAATTATTTTAATCCCCTCTTCAACCGTTATGGGTGTCGGGATAATTTCTGGCTCGCCAAAAGTCTCGCCGTCGAGTGATCGCGCCAACCGAAATTTAGTCCGACCAATGTCGAGAAGCAAAATCATTATTATGGTTTAGAATAAGTCACTCCGAACTCACCCCGATTTGGATTATAAGCCCGATCGTAAGCGACAACGAGGAGATTAGAAATCGGATGACCAGGATTAATCAGCTTAGAGATCTGTAGCAGACCAACACCGCAAACGGCGTAAGAACCAGTGGTGATCCCCGAGCAAGTCTGACGGAGCGAACCATCAAGATAGACTTCGAAACTTCCGATCCCTGATGAATCTTTGGCGCGAGCCGTCACAATAATAAAGTCAGACGCAATTTGGGCTGGGGTAAACGGGATAGAAAAGAAACCATTAAGAGGTAGCCCAACGATCTCCACCACGGGTGGTGTGGTATCAGGAATAATACTAATCCAGCGTTCGGCATTGGCCGTTTGATTATTGCTGTCAGTAACCGTAAATTTAATTTTATGCTGGCCGGGCGAGAGTTTCCAAGTGATCAAATTACGAGTCAACGGTGAATTAGGGTGGGCGGGACTGGTCCAGGAAAGATTGTCGTCAATGAATAGTTTTACTTCTTTAACATAACCACCGGGCGGCGCATTAAAGGTGGCCGTCAAGGGAAAAAGTCCGCTAATTGATTCCGTGGTCGGAACTGGATTAGTGATAGAAACCTCTAGCGGTACATTGGCACAGAACGGTAAACCATTAAGATGATGCGACGGGACAGTATTGACTGAACAACATCGTTTCTCTCTCTGAAAATCTCCAATGCCTTGGACAAAACTCTCGCCAGGGGCGCAAACTGACGCACTCTTCGGTTGACAGTAAGGAGTATTGGTGCCCCGCCCGAGTGGACCTGCCTCTTGACCAACTTGACAGCAAACATTTTTGCCATCTTTAGTTTTACCAGCATAACCTGGAGATTTCGTCCCACAGACCACCACTGTTGGTGGCACACAAACCGCTACTTCATAGCCATAGACTGTCCCTTTACCACAAGTGCTAACAACCGGACAACAAGCATTTCTGGTACCGGCGGTACAAAACAAGCCACCGGTTACTTGGCAACCGGTGGCCTGGGGCTGGCAAAACTTCCGACCGAAAGCGCTGTCCGGTTTTTCAAATTTAATATCACTGTTGCAACAGAAATCGCCATTTGAAAAGTACCCAGCGGGACAAGTCTGCGCCCCAACTGACCGAGCGGAAATAAAAAAGAACGAGATCAAAAAGAAGCCGGTAATGAAAATGCTTGCTTTTTCCATCCCTTTATGATAGCATGGTGGCAGAAAAGAAAGGAGGTCGGCCATGAAAAAATGGAATAAGTGGTTATTGGGTGGTTTGACCTTGGTAGTGATATGCGGCTTGACGCTAATGGTGAAGGTTGAATTCGATCGCGCCTTCACAGCGACCATCGCGGCGGCCGATGCCTCCGCCACCTCTCACTAAGCATCCACTAGTTGTCTGAAGCCCCGATGTCTGTTTTCAACAGACATCGGGGCTAATTTGTGTTGCTTACGCTAGCTTACTTTTAAAATCCTCAATTATCGGCACGGCCGAGGGGTCAACACCGCGCGCTTCGGCCAGCGCCAAAGCAGTAAAAATAGCTAAGAGGATGGCCCGAATCACTCGCTCGGTGGCTAATACCCCCGTGAGAAAAATCTTTTCCACTGGTATCTGGAGCGATGGTAAAATCTCGGTGAGAAGCGCGAAGCGCCGATTAACTCGGGGGTGATCATCTTCACTGCCAATCATCACCACGGTAAAAAGAGTCCCCTCACTAATTCCAGAGAAACTTTCAAGCTCATTGTGATTCTCTTCGGGAATAATATTGGAGAAGGCCGGGGTCTTCGCTGTTTCATTCATCATGGTCTTCCAGAAATAGGCCAGGGCGGCATAACGATTGGAGGCGTAGAAAAGAGGAAGGCGACCAACCAAGTGTTTAGCAAAAGAGTGGCCTTCAGTCTCGATACTCATCATATCAAGCACTGGCGCGAGCGACTCAAGCTCATTACTAATCTCCTTCGCGCCAGCAATAAGCGCTAGTGCTTTGAGAAAATAACCCACCGCTAGACGCGGCTCGATGGTGGCATCGGGCAAAACAATATAAGGCACCTTGTCTCGGCGAGCACGCCCGAGAATTTCGCCGCCAGCCGTAATGACAATTAAGGACAATTTTGCCTCGCGGGCGGTACGATAAGCGTCAAGCGTTTCTTCGGTATTACCCGAGAAGGAAGAAACAATGACGAGTGGCCGGCGAGAATCTGTGGTAATCGACATCGGCAAACCATAATCGCGATGGACCGTGATAGAAACAGACGGGTCGCAAGCCGTAAGAAAACCACCAGCGAGAGCCGAACCGCCCATGCCACAAAGAAGATAATGCCGAGCGAGAGTAATAGAACCACCCTCAACCACCGGTCGCCATTTGAGTTGCGCTGGAAAATTAAGAACTGTCGAACGCATAATTTACAGTATAACAAAAAGGTGTTTGACTAACACCTGTGAGTGGGTATAGAATTAAACTTGACGTGGGGAGATGTCCCCCTTGTGAGTAGGTATGTCGTATTTTTACATCGGAACAGGGAGGTAGGCATGGAAAAACTTTGTCGTGGTCACTTGGTCGGTCTGAAGGAAGAGGCATCCGATTATTGGAAAGGAGTTTTAGGTCAACCACTCGCTAGGAAAAAAGGACTCGAAGTTGTTGCCCAAGTAAACAACGAGGAAGTGGAAGTAAGAACTAGAGAGGGAATTCAGAGGGTTCCAGTGACAATTGTGAACCTAATTGGAGGACGACCAAAAAGACCATTAGAAGATTAGAGAATTGAAATACGACAAACGCCCCGAATCACTTAGTGAATCGGGGCGCTGTTTTGTTTGGAGAAAACTGGTAAATTACCAGCTTTGGCGGTTGCCACCACCATTCTCTCGACGTGGCGGGCGCTCGGTGAGCGGGCGGGCCTCATTGACCGTCAAACGACGACCATCGAGTTCCTTCCCGTTCCACATTTCAATCGCCTTGGCGGCATCATCATCTAACGCCATCTCGACGAAGCCGAAACCTTTGGAGCGACCAGTCATCCGATCCATAATCACGGACGCGGAGGTCACTTCGCCGACTTGAGCAAATGAAGTGCGGAGGACGTCCTCGGTTGTGCCGTAGGACAAACCACCAACATACAGCTTCTTAGCCATTTTCGTACGATAGTTAAACTTAATTGTAAGGTTGTAAGACGACCTTCTCTCCAGTTTCTACCCCTACCCTTGGCTAAAAACGCTGTTGTAAGGAAACCACAACTTCTTGAGAATAGACTTACCCCTCTAGTATACATGGATCAATAATCCTGTCAACAGGCTGTATGAGACCACCTATTTTTGCACTCGGTTGGTGTTGTACCAGATCAACCAATCCATGAGTTTGGTGTTGAGGCGATCAAGGTCAAGCAGTAACCCTTTGTGGTAATTAAGAAATTCCTCACTTTCTGACGATTGACTTTAACGAGCCGACCAATCGTGCGTGTCTTGGGACATTTGAGCTGAAGCGGCTGACAAAATTCCTGGAGCAACGGGTGGAGTCTGTCTTTGCCAAGATTGATTAGGGTGTTCAGCGCGGAGACAGGTAATTTCTTCAATCACCAGAAGAGTGTACCAATTAAGCAAAAAAAATCAGCAAAGTTATCCTTATCCATGGATCAAAATTACGACAAAATCCCACGGCCGTGGTGTTTGTGGTGTCATTTAATAATTTATCTTGTCGGAAAGGATTGTCGGGAAGCAACGCTTCCCGCAATTGCTCACTATTTCTTGATGTCAAGGCGTTGTTTTGCCAGTGTGTAAAGAAACTTCGGCATACCGAAAACAGGTTGTTAAATGGTCGTTGATTAGACCAGCGCCTTGCATGAAGGCGTAGCAAATCGTCGTGCCGACAAAGGTAAACCCGCGCTGTTTCAGATCGTGCGACAGGGCATCAGATTCGCAATTCGAAGTGCCAATCTGGCTGTTTCGCCAGTGCTTGTGGACAATCGGTCTACCCTTCACGAAAGTCCAGAGATATTTAGCGAACGAGCCGAACTCTTTTTGGATTTTAAGAAAAGCTCGCGCGTTTTTGACCGTCCCCTTAATTTTCAAACGATTACGAATGATGCTCGGATCTTTAACCAGCCGATTAATTTCTCGCGCGCCGAAGCGCGCGACCTTCCTCGGATTAAAATTAGTAAACGATTCTGCGAACGACGCTCGCTTGTGCAAAACAATTCGCCACGAGAGCCCCGCTTGAAAAGTGTCGAGAACGATGTACTCAAAAAGCTTCTGATCATCATAGCACGGCACTCCCCACTCGGTATCGTGATAAGCGATCATCAAGGGATCAGTCCCGGGCCAAATGCAACGCTTGATTTCAGACATCATTTTAAGTTAGTGCCGGGTAAAACTGGTTTTTCGGGTAAAAGTAAAAGGGACCATCAATGCCATCCGCCGCGAGCACCATCCCCTGACTTTCCAATCCCATAATCATTCTTGGCTCAAGATTGGCGACAATCACGATTTGCCGACCAACCAAGTTTTCGGGTTCGTAAACCCTCCCGATGCCAGCGATAATTTGCCGTGGTGCCGATTCCCCAATCTCGACATTTAACTTCAGTAACTTCTCCGACCCTTCGACCCGGCTCGCTTCTTTTATCTCCCCGATCTGGAGTTCTACCTTCTTGAAGTCATCGTAAGTAATCATGACTTTTGCATTGATAAACAAACGCGGGTGGGATATTGAGTAAAGTAAACTTAATACTAACTTGATTAAAGACGGACTGCAATTCTTTACGCGCACTCAGAGAATACTGGAATTGAATATAGGCACCGGGAGGATGGAGAACACTTCTCACCGCCTCGAGTAAAGCTGTTCTGGTCTTGCGATCAAGATTCGTGAGGGGAAGACCGGAGAGCACATAATCAGCTTTCGTCCCTCGGAAATAGTCCCCAAGAGCTAAAGCAGAAACGTTGAAGACACTCAAGCGCCCATCTTTGATCTTTTTCAACTCACGGCAAAAGTCTGGATTGATTTCAAAAACCAGAAGTTTCGACCGCGCACTCATTCTGGCCAACAATTTTCTTGTCAAACATCCCGTTCCTGGACCGAGCTCGACAATCACTCTGGCTTCTTCGAAATCAATCAGCGCCAACATCTTGCCGACAAGCCACCGCGAGCTCGGTATCACCGACCCCACCTCCCGCCAATGCTTGAAAAATTCCCTGATAAATTTCAGCTTGTCCATCAAAACGGAGGGTAAGAGATTCGAACTCTTGATGGGTTTCCCCATACCCGCTTTCCAAGCGAGCGCACTAGACCGCTATGCGAACCCTCCCTCCAATATCGCCACTTTACTTTACTCTAAAAAATTATGAGCCTCAATACCATAAATTCTACGACCGTATTTTTTATGAGATTGAGGTTGAACATTAATCGAAGCCGAATAGTTTCTTCAACCACTGATCGTTTTCTATTTTGTCTGCAATAATATAAATTACCTCTCGACCGAGACCGAAGGA
>DATDVJ010000026.1:0-32406 GCA_036517595.1 Minisyncoccota bacterium | reverse complement strand
TTGCTCAATGAACGCTCGTTCAAAAACTGTTAAATGCTTGTACCACTTCACCTTCTTAGGGTGATGTTTTTTCTTGTGTGCCATATGCCAGATACATTACTGATAATGGACTGGCGGTGCACTTCTATGTTGAACTCGGGTTTGTTCTTGTTTCATGATATAATGACTAGCGTATGAATCAAGATTTAGATATCAAAAAACTGAAACAGCAATTGGAAGAAGAGAGAACTCTTCTCACGAAAGAGTTGTCTGGCATCGCCCGCGTGAATCCGAAGAATCCAAAAGATTGGGAAGCGGTCCCAGCCGAGACAGACAAAGCTGAATTCCGCGATGAAGCGGCTGATCGAATCGAAGAACTCGAAGAACGCCAAGCCGAGACTATTCCACTCGAGAAGCGGCTCGAGAATGTTAACCAAGCGCTAACTCGAATCGCTACCGGAATTTATGGTCAATGCGAAATTTGCCAAACCCCAATCGAAACTCCCCGTCTCGACGCTAACCCCGCGGCTCGAACCTGCAAGAAGCATCTCGACCAAGAGAGCGTTAGATAACTACCTATGCTGGCGAAGGTCTATGCCGCCCAAGTCGCCGGACTCAAAGCTGATACGGTTGAAATAGAAGTTGATATCGCGAAGGGTCTCCACTCCTTCGCGATTGTTGGTCTCCCCGACAAGGCGGTGGAGGAGGCGCGCGATCGGATCAGTGCGGCAATCAAGAATTCCGGCTTCCCGTCGCCGCAACGCGGCAATCGAAAAGTGATTGTCTCTCTAGCTCCCGCCGACCTCAAGAAAGAAGGGTCGGCTTTTGATCTCGGGATTGCCATGGCTCACCTCCTGGCGAGTAAACAAATTCGCTTCGCGCCAGCCGGTAAAGCGTTCCTCGGCGAGCTCGCCTTAAATGGTGATCTCCGACCGATCCGCGGGACACTTCTCCTCGTCAAACATCTTCGAGCGGCCGGTTTCCGCGAAGTTTTCTTACCCGTCGCGAACGCTCGCGAGGCCGCCCTCATCAGTGGCCTCACCATCTATGGTTGCCGCCGCCTCCGTGATCTCGTCGATTATCTATCGCCACCACCACAAACCAAGGAAGAAACAGTAGGCACCATCGTTGCCACTCTCACCGCTCAACCGCCAACCACTATTACCTATATCGATCAAGCCCCACTCATCGATCTGGCTGATGTCGTCGGCCAAACTTCCGGCAAGCGCGGCCTCGAAATTGCCGCGGCCGGCGGGCACAATCTCGCCATGATGGGGCCGCCGGGAACAGGCAAAACGATGCTGGCCAAAGCCCTAAGTGGTATCCTCCCGCCCCTACCCTTCAACGAAGTTCTGGAGGCCACCGGGATCCACTCGGTCTCCGGTACGCTCGCGGACGGCGAGCTGATCACTCAACCGGTTTTCCGCGCCCCGCACCACACCGCCTCTTATATCTCGCTTGTCGGCGGCGGCACGATTCCGCGCCCGGGCGAGATCACCTTGGCTCACCGCGGCGTCCTCTTCCTCGACGAATTCCCCGAGTTTGACAAGCGCGTAATTGAAGCTCTGCGCCAACCGCTCGAAGATCGGGTGATCACGATTGCCCGCTCGCGCGGGACAACCACTTTCCCCGCGAGTTTTATTCTCATTGCCACCATGAATTATTGCCCCTGTGGCCACCAAGGCATCCCCAACAAAGAATGCATCTGCAATCCGAGTGCTCTTCTCCGTTATCAGCGCAAAATGTCCGGACCAATTATTGATCGGATTGATCTCTGGATCGATGTGCCACACATCGACCATCAGAAGCTCGCCGCCCCGGGGCCAAGTGGCGAATATTCTAGTGCGGTGCGCGAGCGCGTCATGGGCGCGCGAGCGATTGCCGCGCGACGCTTCACCGATCTTCCGATCTCAACCAACAGCGAGATGGGCGTGCGCGAACTCAGGCGTTTCGCCCCCCTTTCCGATTCTGGAACCAAACTCCTAGTCAACTCCGCACGCCGTCTCAACCTCTCGGCACGCGCCTATCACCGCGTGATCAAAATCGCCCGCACCATTGCTGATTTGGGTGGCAGTGAACACATTCATGATGAACACCTGCTCGAGGCCTTGCAGTATCGCCCCAAAAATAATTTGTGACCAAATCACTTTTACCAGCCGAGCGAATTGAAAAATCTATTCTGTTTATCCGGCAACAGAAAGTCTTGCTTGATACCGATTTAGCTGACCTCTATCAGGTTGAAACTAAGCAATTGGTCCGAGCGGTTAAACGAAACTTAGGCCGTTTTCCAAACGATTTCATGTTCCAATTAAACAATGTCGAGGTTGCCAACTTGAAATCCCAATTTGGCACCTCAAGATCATGGGGCGGTCGACGATACCGACCTTACGCTTTCACCGAACAAGGTGTCGCCATGCTCTCAAGTGTCCTTCGTAGCCAGCGCGCGATTAGTGTGAATATTGAAATCATGCGGGCCTTTGTTCGGCTCCGCCAAATTTTATCTACTCATACCGATCTGGCTCGCAAATTGGTCGAGCTTGAGAAAAAATATGATGGTCAATTTCGTGTCGTGTTTGAAGCGATTCGCCAACTGATGACTCCGTCGGAAGAAAAAGAAAAACGTCAGCCAATCGGGTTCCGTGTTAACAACACCAATCGCTCCAAAAATAATTTGTGAAGTTATCCCCACCCCCTTCTTGACTGGTGAACGGATGTTCACTTATACTAGGCAGATGAACGCGAGAGAGAAAGGGGATAAGATTCTCAATTTCTATCAAGCGAAGCGACGCATGCCAAGCTATCGTGAGATGTTGAAGATTTTTGGTTTCCGTTCCACCAACGCCGTTCATAAATTGGTCGAGAAATTAATCAACGCGGGTTTCTTGTCGCGCGACAGGAGTGGCCATCTCCTTCCGGGAGCCGGTTGGGGGCAAGTGCGCGTGTTGGGACTTGTCGAAGCCGGGTTCCCCACCATGGCTGAAGAAACTGATCTTGATACTTTGAGTTTGGACGATTGGTTGATTGAGAAAAAAGAATCGACTTATCTCTTGCGGGTGAAAGGTGATTCGATGATTGGCGCGAGCATCCGGGAGGGCGATATGGTTCTCGTCGAGAAGACCGAGCGGGCACGGCCTGGGGATATCGTCGTCGCAATGGTGGACGGTGAATGGACGATGAAATATTTACGAGAGAAACGCGGGGCCCGCTATCTCGAGCCGGCCAACCCCGACTTCTCGCCAATCTTCCCGCGCGAGACATTATCAATCATCGCCATCGTCAAAGCGGTGATTAGAAAATATTCTTAACCCCTTTTTAATATCATGACCAAACATCAAGTGAAACAAGCGCTCCAAGGCGAACTGCGCCGTCTCAACGAACACATTGACTGGAAAATTCTCCGCGGCTTGCCTTACGCTCCCGAAGCGCGGCGGCATCGTCGCCTGCTTGGTTATTTCTCATAGCTTCTTTGAGCCCACGAATCCCGCCGGGGGCGGGATTCGTCGACTGGGTATCATCTAGATCGTTTATTAAAAACTCGCGCACAATTTAAAACGGATTTTTCGCCCTAAACGAGAGTCGGGCGGAATCCCTAAAAGGGATTCTTAGCCCCCCGAATTTCAAAGTGGACATGGGGGCCTGTGGATTTACCCGTTGAACCAATGTAACCAATCACTTGACCTTGCGCCACCGTCTGGCCACGCGCGACAATATTACGACTGTTGTGAGCATAAAGCGTTTGGGTCCCATTCTTATGCTGGATCACCACATACTTGCCATAACCACCGTTCCAACCGCTCTCTTTACTAATAATCACCGTGCCCCCCGCGGCCGCATAAATCGGATCACCAGATCGGCCAGTGGCCAAATCCACGCCATTGTACCCATGGATACCCTGCGTCCGAGTTCCACCACTGATTGGGCGAATATAGTAACCGGCATAACTCGGGCCACTCCCCTTAATCGGCCGCGACCCACCACTGGTTGACCCAGGCAATGATGTCAGTAAGGTCTCTTCCCCATCAGGCACAATGACTACTTCACCAACGGCAAGCGCCGCCCCAAGATCAAGGTCATTGTATTGAGCAATCTCCTCCACATCGCCGTGATACTTCTTGGCGATACTCCCCAAGGTTTCGCCCTTCTCCACCGTGTGACGAATACCATTGATCGGCAGGATCACCAACACCTGCCCCTCCTGAATGGCCGTGGCGCGCGGGAGATCATTGGCCCAGACAATGGTGTTGACCGAGACATTAAACATCTGCGCCACTTCCGAGAGAGTGTCGCCCTTTCTGACAACATAGACACTCACTTGCTCGGCCGGCGGGAGATCCTTGATGTCCTTCATTGTTCCCAAAGGCCCCGAATCAGGGAGAAGAGCATTGTTATCAACCACGATGGTATCACCTCCTCCGTTTGGAGCCGTCGGGTCGGGACTGATTTGGGGTTCCAGCAAGGGCATGGTTTGGGAATTAACCATTGTAGAAAACAGAGTTTCAGAATCTGCCGCCGCGTGGTTGAGCAAACTGTCGAAACCAATAAGCGACCAGAAGCCCGCCCTCACCGGGCGGGCGAAAATTAAGAAAAGGACGATTGAAACGGAGGCAAAGAAAACAGACCTTTTAGAAAAAATGGCTGAAAATAGAGATTTCTTAACTTGTGAGCGAGAGATTATAAGCCTAAAATTCTGTTTGTCTGTGGGGCGGTAGACCAATCTAGTGTCCAATCATTTCTAGTAACCGGTCATTATAACTCGGGCGGAGTGGTGGGTCAATCGACTCACCCCGAAAACAGTGGATAACGAAAATTGTGTTTCTCGTGCTATAAATACTCCCATGACTGACCGGGTTAATTATCTTACCGAGCTTAATGAGGCTCAACGCCGGGCGGTACTCCACCGCGATGGCCCCTTACTCGTGATTGCCGGTGCCGGGGCTGGTAAAACAAAAACGATTACTAGTCGAGTTCTTCATTTGATTAAAAATGGCGTGGAGCCGAAAGCCATCCTCGCGATCACCTTCACCAATAAAGCGGCGAAGGAGATGCTCAACCGTGTTAGCGCTCTTCTTGAGCATGAACCGGGACTTGGCCCATCTGAAGGTCGCCCCTTCATTTCCACTTTCCACACTTTAGGTGTCCACTTACTTCGCGAACACGGCCGAGTGCTCGATATCCCACGGCAATTCTCGATTGCTGATCGTGACGATTCACTGGCGATGATCAAAGCGGCGCTTCAAGACTTAGGCTATGATCCGAAAGCGATCGAACCCCGCCGCATTTTGTCCACCATCTCACGCGAGAAGGGGCGCTTGGTCAGCGCGAGCCACTATACTGAACATCTCGAGAGTAATTATTTTGGCCAGATAATCGTCGAGGTCTGGCGCCGCTACGAAGCGGCGCTTCAAGCTTCCCACTCCCTCGACTTCGACGACCTAATCTTGAAAGTGGTAGAACTTCTCCGCCAAGAACCTCAGGTCCTATCACTTTGCCAAGCGCGTTGGCTCTACCTTCACATCGACGAATATCAAGACACCAATGTGGCCCAATACGAACTCTGCCACTTGCTCACCGGCGCGGGGGAGAACATCTGCGCCGTCGGTGATCTTGATCAGTCAATCTACAGTTGGCGCGGTGCCGACTTCAAGAATCTGCTTCGTTTCGAGCACGACTTCCCCCGCGCCACCGTTGTTACTCTGGAAGAGAATTATCGCTCGACCCAAACCATCCTTGAGGCCGCCAATCGAATTATTAAGAAGAATGTGAATCGTCTGGAGAAAACTCTTTACACCAAGAATCAGCGCGGAGAAAAAATCACGCTCATTGTCGCTCTCGACGAAGAGGAGGAAGCAACGTTAATCGCGGGTACCGCAAAACGACTGATCGAGGGGGGAGCAAGAGCTGAAGAAATCGCTGTTCTCTACCGGGCAAACTTCCAATCGCGGGCACTCGAGAAGGCGATGCTCCAAGCGAATGTCCCGTATCGCGTCCTGGGTACCAGATTCTTCGAGCGCCAAGAAGTGAAAGACTTACTGGCTTACCTGAAGGCGGCCCTTAATCCCCACGATTTCACCAGTCGGCGGCGAATTATTAATGTGCCGCCGCGGGGGCTGGGTAAGGTAACCGTGGTGAAGGTCCTCGCCGGCGACAGCGCTAGTCTGCCGCTTAAGACTCGCGAGCGCGTCGTGGCCTTCGACGCCTTACTTCTCGACATTCGCGTCGTGGCGGTCAAAGAAAAACCGTCAACGACAATCCGTTATGTCCTCGATCACTCGGGGCTCGGTGAGACTCTACGCCAAGGGGGAAGTGATGACCTCGAGCGCCTCGAGAACCTCCGGGAATTGGTTACTCTGTCGCTGGCTTATGACCATGAACCGGGGGAAGCGGGCATCTCGGCTCTCCTCACCGAAGCAGCCCTTGTTTCCGACCAAGATACTCTCTCATCGGAGGTGTCCGCTGTGAGCTTGATGACCGTTCACGCGGCGAAGGGACTCGAATTCGACCATGTCTTCGTCGCCGGACTCGAGCAAGATCTCTTCCCTCACGCCAGGCTCGCGAGTCAGTCCGCCGGCGGCGAAGAAATTGATACCGAGGAAGAGCGGCGCCTTTTCTATGTCGCCCTCACCCGCGCCCGACAAAAACTTTATCTCTCTTACGCCGAGATGCGGACAATCTTCGGTGGCTCGCGAATGACTACCCCCTCCGATTTCTTACTCGATCTCGACGATACTTTGATCGAGCCGCTAGGTGAGGAAACTACCAGTACTATCGAGATTGAATAGTATGATTCGAGCTAAAAAATTTTCCAAGAAAATTTCGCCCGACCGTCGGTTTAGGGCGAAAAAATCTCTCGGCCAACACTTCCTCACCGACCAAGCGGCCATTAACACGAGCGTCAGTACGGCGCAATTAACGCCGGAAGATACCGTACTTGAGGTTGGCCCGGGTGAAGGCGTCCTCACCGCCGCCTTGCTCGAAACCGGCGCCCGGGTGATCGCCGTGGAGAAAGATGATCGGCTAATCGGCCTCCTGACCGAAAAATTCCACGCTGATATTAAAAATAAAAAGCTAGAATTAATTCACACTGATATTCTTGATTTTTCGCTACAAGCTAAGAAGCTAAGAAGCTACAAGCTAATCGCCAACATCCCTTATTATTTAACCGGTCAAATTATTCGACAATTCTTAACCGCCATCAATCAACCAATCTCGATGACGCTAATGCTTCAGAAAGAAGTGGCGGAAAGAATTGTGGCGAAAGACAAACGCGAAAGTTTGCTCTCTGTCTCCATTAAATGCTACGGGAGGCCACATTATATTCACACCGTTCCGCGGGGCGCTTTCCGTCCCGCGCCGCGTGTGGATTCGGCAATTATTCAAATTGATAATATCAGTCGCGATCGCTTCAATGAAAATGGAGTAACCGAGCCAGAGTTTTTCGCCCTACTTCATCGCGGCTTCGCCGCGCCGCGGAAAATGCTTGGGCCGAAACTGATGAAATTCGGCTTAGGTGGAGCGAAACTCACCGTCAGTAATGTTTCCCTCCAAGCCCGCGCCGAGAACCTGACCGTTGACCAATGGTTCAGTCTAGCGAAACAAATTAAAAATATATGAACGCCCTACTTTTAAAACTAGCGAGTTTGCTGGTCATATTATCTGGCCTACTTGGTTTTTCGCAAACATCTCCGATTGCCGATTGGACGCCAGGCTTCCATTGGAAGCCTGGCGTCCAAAATCATACTCTCGTCATTAACGGAACAAACATTGTCGTCGAGATTGCCGCCACACCGGCCGCGCGTGAGCGCGGCCTCGCCGACCGCCCCTCACTCGAAGCGGGGCGGGGAATGTTATTCGTTTTCGACCGTGCCGATTATTACAGTTTCTGGATGAAGAATATGCGTTTCCCCATTGACATCATTTGGTTCCACAACGATTGGCGCGTGGTAGACATCACGCCCGATGTTTCGCCAGGGAGTTTCCCTAACACCTACCAACCGAAGTCGCCAGCGCGTTACGTTCTTGAAGTCAACGCCGGTTTCATTGTGACTCACGGGGTCACAACCGGGTCTCCAGTAATTTTGAATTAAATGTTTCATCCTTGTTGGGAGGAAATTCCCCCCAACAACTGATTATGATAGAATTAGAGTATGTCGGAAAGAAAAGTAATTTTTGAGGTTGGCGAATTTTACCACTTATATAATCGCGGGAATGACAAGCGTAAAATTTTTCTTAGCGACAATGATTACCAAAGATTTATTTGTTTACTTTATGCCACCAATGGGTCTGAAATGATCCATTTGAGTAATTTGCGCCAATGGTCTAAACAGGCATGGGAACAAAGGCGAGGGAAAACCCTGATTGACATTGGGGCTTATTGTCTAATGCCCAATCATTTCCATCTATTAGTTAAAGAAAAACAAGCAGGCGGTATTACAACTTTTACGCGGAAACTTTTAACTAGTTATTCTTCTTATTTCAACTTGAAACATGGACGAACTGGAAAGTTATTTGAGGGATCTTTTAAGGCGACACATGTAAATAATGATCCTTATTTGAATTACCTCTACGCCTATATTCACCTGAACCCAGTCAAGATTTCTAATCCTGATGGTTGGCCAGAAAAAGTAATCCAAAACATTGCCCTGGCCAAAGCTTTTTTAAACAATTACCATTACTCAAGTTAT
Organism: Minisyncoccota bacterium; assembly: GCA_036517595.1. Lineage (GTDB taxonomy): Bacteria > Patescibacteriota > Minisyncoccia > Phycocordibacterales > JACOZG01 > JAGVGK01. The sequence goes on along the minus strand of DATDVJ010000026.1, from coordinate 23,746 downwards.
CAAGATTATCTCGGTTACCAACGCCAAGAAAATGTTATTTTAAATTCCAAATCTTTTCCTGCTTATTTCGATAGCCAGATCGATTTTAAAAATTTTCTAGATGATTGGATGAAATATAATCAAATGGAATAAACTTCGGGGTGATATCCTTGTTGGGAGGAAATTCCTCCCAACAACCATGTAATTCACAACCCCGAAGTGCCGAGGAAAACGAAAGTGCCGAGCGTGGGGGTAGGGACCGTGCAGGGGATTGGCGTGGTCGAGAGCATGCACACCCCACCGGGAATCGCGCGACCGAGCACATGGGGTCCGGGAATCGTGATGTTGTAAAAGGGGTAAAGCGGTGCGCCCCAAGGATAAAGATAGAGTCCGGGCTTCGGAGCGCCGATAGCGAGCATCAGTCCATCACAACATGGGTAGACTTTGAGGATCGGCCCGCCGACCGGCAGGATCGCTTGCGCCTCGCTCCACTCGGCGCGCTGAATGGCCACCGAGATCAGCGTAGTACTTATCATCACAGCGAAAATAATTTTTAGCTTCAATGTCATATTTCTAAAAAGTTAGTGAGAAAAGCGCCGGTTTCTCTGTTAAGCCATTCGAGTTCTTAACATAGAAACCAAGGGGAAACTTGATCGGCGTCTCGCCATAACGCTCACGGCGATAAGCGGCGGTCGCGGTGAGCCAATCATTAGTGAGGAATGGAGGGCGGGGGAGAACGAAGGATAAAGTTTTACCATCCGGCGATGAAGCCACCACTTCGCCAGCCCCAGTGTAAACAATATTCCGCTCGCGGTCGAAACCAAAGCCATAGAGGGTCACCCTTGTCTCAACGCCACCGGCAGCTGGCTCGACTCTTGTGATCACCGGAGCTTCTGGTTTAGGTGGTTTAGGCACTGGAACAGATACTTGCTCGTTGGACGCCAGGCTTCCATTGGAAGCCTGGCGTCCAAGATCAGAAGTCATCGGTTGAGCTTGGCCTAATTGCGTGACCAATTGTTGCAACAGGAGCACCAGCAGCGAAAGTTTTTGGACCAACATAGACAATTGATTGGAATTATATCACAGCTGCAATTATCCACCCGAAAACGAGAAGATATGCCTAGCGAGACCCACTCACTCGTACTATACTATTGTGTAACGTGCGCCGATTGCGCCTAACAATTATTTTTCCTGTCATCATTACTCTGGTTATTGCCGGTGGTCTGGTTTCTCTGTGGCATATTGGCGGGCAAACTCTCAATAATTCTGCTGACCAAGCAACCGCTGATAACAATCGCCTCGCCGCCGCGTCTCGACCAATCAATTCACCTTCCTTCCTACCTCTTCCAATCTATCAGCTTGGAGACATTCCTACCTCTGCCCCCACTGCTGATGATAAAATTATCCTCGTTGATTACCGCCGGGCAGTGGCCAAAATCATGGCTCCGTATAATAACCGCGCTATTGAGAACGAGCTCGCGCTCGTGGTAAAAGCCGCCGAAAGCAATGACGAGAGATCGGTGGTAAAAATCGTCGAGGCCTCACAACGCCATGCGACCGCGGCAATCCAACTCAAGGCGCTCGTCGTCCCCTCGGCGATCGCCCAAGTCCACCTCAATCTCGTCAATAGTCTGATCGGTCTCGCCGAGTCAAGCTATATCATGTCGAAGATTGGCGAGGAACCGATGCTGGCGCTCGAGATGGCACAGATTTATCCGACCCGCTTGAAAAACTTTTTCGCCGCCACCAACAATCTTAATCTCTTTCTCCTTGCCAACAACATCGTGGTCCCCGAATCAGAACAATCAATTGTCTCTCTTGGCCTATGATTAAAAACTTCGGCCGACAATTCATCACTTCCCTCACCATCACAGCTCTTCTTTTCCCCTCTTTTATTTCCGCTGAAACTTTACCCCAATCACCGGCCGATCCATCAGAAGCTCTCTTTGGTGATTACACCGGGAGTGGCGCAACGGGAGCAACTATCCCCAACGCCAACACGACCGCTCCAGCCACGACCATTCCCAATCTTCCATCCCTCACGCCACCAGCCAGCAGTCAGAAATCCGCCGCTCAACGTCTCGCCGATAGTCGCAAAGACGATCGCCGGCAGTGTGAGGCGGAGGTTAGTGGGAGTGGGGCAGGAACGATTGGACAACTCATTGGAAACGAGGTCGGTGATACTCTAAAGGGCGCCCTCTACGACGAGCTCGGTAAGGCCTTACCCCAATCGGTCAACAACATCCTCAACAACGATCTCGCGCCACAAGTCGCTGATGGCTTGCGTCAGGAACTCCCCAGCATCGTCACCACCGGGCTCAAACAAGAATTTCCCGGACAGTTAATGCTCAATATTCAAGAAGAGTTAGATCTCAACTCTACTCTAACCTTGGACGGCATCGTCCACGATCAAGGACGCTTCACAGCCCTAATTCGAGAATCCATCGACGAGAGTTTGCCAAGAATTATCACCGATGGACTCCACGATCGTCTCCCTAATATCATTGACGGAAGCCTGGCCATCGTCATTCCCCATTCCTTAAATCTCGAGTTCAGCAAACTTGCTAAACCAACGATCGAGAATCATTTCCGTGCTCAGATCGACAGCTTGGTTGCCGGAATTCCACAGCTTATCACTCAACAAATTCAGGCTTTGCAAGCCACTATTCAAGGGACCGTTAATGGGATACAAGCGGTTATTCGTGGCGCGGCCAGTAGCCCCATCACTCTGGTTACCGATGCTGTTGGTTTTCTGCTTAACATTATTTCTGGTAGAAGTTTACAAGATTCGGTGAATGCCATCCCGGAAGTTGCCCAAATTAAAGCTCTGGCCACAAATCTCTTGGCTCAAATTGAAGCCACGACCGAGTTCATCAAGTGGGCTGGGGATTTGATTACTCACAAAGATCAATTGGTTGAGAATTTAGTTAATGGCTTTTCAGTTAGTCTTACCCAATCACTCACTAACCCAAAGGCTGTCGCTCGTCTTGCCGACGCCATCGGTAGCGCTATCACCGATCCAATCAATAATTCGCTCGACAATGCGGTTGATAGAATTGCCAGCTCAATCGAAGGGCCAATCAATAACGCTATCGCCGGAGTCAATGCCATCCCCAATCTGTTTTTCGATCCCATCAATCGAGCCCTCGATGATGTCTCGGCTCTCGTTGATCTCGAACTTAATATGGTGGTAAACGCCATCACCGATCCAATCACCGCGGTGATTGACTCAGTGAGTGAAAGCATTGCCACAACCATCGACAGCACCCTAGAAGGTGTTCTTTATGCGCCAATTGCCGGTGTCCAAGATCTTGCGGGCGGCGCCGGCAACGCCATCGCCGATGGCATCAGGTCAACAGCCGTCCAAGCTCATGTCGCCCTCTTTGGTGACACCTACACCGCCATTGATCCAGAGGGCAACTTCCAGCCAGTATTACCAAATGGCCCAGACAGTTATTTTCCGCCAATCGAAACGCCAGCGATCCTCGGAGCTGGGGAATTGGTCGGACCAGTGATGCAAGTACCCTCCGACTTTGTCGGCCCGCTTGCTCCCGGGGAAGTGTATGCACCAACTTCTCCTCTCGCTGATGCCTCACTCGAACTGGCCGATGTGGCCGCCGAAGAAACCATTGCCTCATCCGAGACCGTGGTCGCCAGTTCCCTGCCGGCCGAGAGTGGTGGAGTTTTAACTAGCAGTTTGGATGCTAGCTTGCTCGGAGCAACAACCGGTTTGTTTGGCGCTGGTATCAGTGCCGCCTTTGCCGGGATTCCGGGAGGTCAATTTCTCGCCAGCATGGCCCAAAAAGTCTTCACTGATCTTCTCGCTGGCACCGCCTTCGGCGCGGCGGCGGCAGCTATCGCCGTCCCGGTGACCGAGATCGGGGCGCTTCTTGCCGTCAATCAGAGCACTGATAGCACCACCGGTAAAATTCTCCAGTCCAGCGAACAAATTAAAGCCATGACCGAGAAAATTTATTCACTCCAAGTGCAAGCCTGCACGCATTTGAAAGTTATTCAACGAGTCCAGTTGGCTCTCGAGACGAAAGAATTCCTAAATGACCCGAATGCCCGGAAGGCCAACGCCGAAGTCCTCTATAAAACCCAACTGGAATTCGTGACCAACTTCCTAAATCAAGGGCGGGAAATAAGCGATGGAATGACTGGAGTGGCCACTGCTGGAGTTGATAATAATAAAGGCCCCCTAATCATCAGAAATTTAACTGATCACATCGCTGAAGCTGGTCGGGAAGCAAACTTCGTCTTCCAAGACAATCTTCGGCAACTCGAAGGTGACACCGAAAACTATCCAAATGCCAAAATTATTCGCGAAGCGCTCATTGCTCAAGACAATCACGATCCCCTGCGCGGCACTTTAACCAAAACCCAGATTGATAAATTCCGCGATGACCCACAATCACTGTCCAATGATGAGTTCTGGAGCACCTTCCAAGCCCTGGGCCAACCGGAGAATAATATCTATGGCCAAACCTTGATTGCTCAAGGTCTGCGCGATGAGCGCGTCGCCGCGGCCCAGGCGGCCGCGTTGGCCGAATACGAAGCCGGTGATGGCTACGCCGGCACACGTGAATGCATCGCCATGACTGCCAACGGATATTGCGCCAAGTGGCAAACGCTGACGCCCGGCTCAACGATTGGCGGGTACAGCGATCGTCTGGCGCAAGCGGCGATCGAGCAGGCGGCGGCGAGCGATGAACTGATTGAGGACTCCACCAAGAGTGAGGTGTCCTCAAGCGCCAAACGAATCGAGAACTTGAGTAATCTTAGTCAAACCGTGCCTAAATTCTCTGAGACCGCGAAACAAAGTGTGCTCGCTCAACCCACTGATCCTTGCCCGGGTCCCGGGCCCTGCCCGCAAACTGGTTGGCCAAAGAACAGCGCGCGGCCTAGTGGAAGTGGTGGAGGGAGTAGTAGTGGCGGCGGATCGGGCGGACTTTCCCCCGCCAATTTCCAACCACTGATTCCCGAACCCCCGAGTGCCGCCTTCGGCTTGAGTCCAACCAATCCAACTGTCGCCGAAGTGGTGGCCGGCGCCAAGAATCAAACCGTTATCCGTTGGTCGGCCAGCAATGCTACCGCTTGCAAAGCCAATAACGATTGGCCAACGGGGCAAGTGGGGACCAACATCCGCACCGCCAGTCAGAGTGTGGGCCTAAGCGGGGAAGTGACAATTGAGAATCCCATCCGTTTCCGCGCTCCACCAATATTCTCCCGCATCACTTCGATGACCGGCCTCGTTGGCACCATCCGTATCACCGGCCCCGAACCAACGACCAATCGGCTCACCGAGCGAGTCATCTTCAATCCGGTGAATGCGGGCGGTATTCACCCCGACGATGTTTATCGTCTGACTCTCCAGACATTGACCGGGCCTATCAATCTTGATGTCGGCGGTGTCGGAGCGAATCCGGCGGCGACCGCCGCCGGCGTGGTCAAACTCTTCCGCGATCGGATTGAAATTGCCCAAGAAGAGAATAACGCCTTGGGTCGAGAACTCCGGCGATATGCTTCGCCAGCCGTACACCTTGACGAGGTCGCCGGCACCGGCTGGCTCGTCTTGAGTCCATCGCTTCTCTATCAGCTCACTTGCACGAGAGGTGAGCAGAGGATTGATAAAGAGATCCCCCTTTATCGCCAGCCATGAAACTAAAATTCCCTAAAATATTATTGACTCTCACTTTGGGCCTCGTTGTTCTTAGCGCGCTAATTGGCGCACCGAACAAGACCCATGCTTTCACTCCTGACCAACAATTTCAAATAGACGAGATAACAAGGCAGCTTGACGCAAACAGATACCGTATTGAAGAAAACACTCTCTGGCTTCAAAACCATTCTCCTGATGATCTAAATTATTCCGTGTACCAAAAAAGTAGTCAGGATTTAGAGATACAAAACCAACAATTGCTCGACAAATATGCAGCTATTTCGGCTACTGATGTAAAAGCCACTGAAACTAAGGTAGCCGCCGTGGAGGCACGCGCTGGGGAATGCGATATTCTTAAGGCGGGAACATGGGGAACATGCGCTAAAATCGCTGTGTCTTGGATATTTGCCATTATCCTTTGGCTCTTCACTCGAATACTTTGGTTCGCCAATGAGATTTTTAATCAAGCCATCAATGTGTCCGTTAGAACTTTTAGCACTTACGCTGATAACTCTGGTCCAGTGGGAACGAGTTGGGGGGTGATTCGCGATCTCGTCAACATGGGTTTCATCTTTGTCCTCCTCTATATCGCCATTGGCACGATGCTCGAGTTAAGCGGTATTGATTGGAAGAAGTTGGTGCCCAAACTGATCATCGTCGCCCTCCTCGTTAACTTCAGTGCCTTTTTCACGCGCGTGATTATTGATGTTTCCAATGTTACCGCTAACCAGTTCTATTTGAGTGCCGCGGTTGGGAAAACTGCCGGCGGGTCACCGGATGTTATCACCACCCTAATGAAGAATGTCGCAATATTTGGAACAACCCTGGCACCAGATAAAGCCAAACAAGAATTTTCTGGGCCAAACATCGATGGGAAAGTAGTTAACCCAGGCGGTTTGGACTGGTCGCGAATCATAACTGGCTTCCTTGGGGGGATAATCATTTCTCTGGTAGCCTCCTTTGTTCTCTTAACCGGCGCAATTTTGTTCATTATCCGCACCCTTCGACTGCTGTTCCTAATTATTCTCTCGCCCTTTGCTTTCTTCTTCTTTATTCTCCCAAAGACTGCCAAATATGGGGAGCAATGGTGGGGAGCATTAATTAACGACGCCACCTTCGCTCCCGCTTTTTTAATTATGATTTATATTGTCACCCAAATAACCCGGGCCCTCGGCGAGTTGGGTGGAACCGGGATCGGGTGGGTCGGAGAAACAATTTCTTTCATGCTCATCATCGGCCTCCTCCTGGGCGCCATCATTGTGGCCAAAGCCCTCGGTGCGGCGGGGGCGAAGGGGGCAATGAAATTAGCTGGTAGAGCAAATGCGGCCCTCGCGGGAGGTGCTCTTTGGGGACTTAAACAAGCAAGACGAGCGACGACTGGAGTGCTTACCGCTCCAATCCCAGGTACGCCAGATATCCCAAAAACTTCTCAGTTCCTTAAAAAATACTCGAGCAGCACTTTTAAGGATATCGGGGCAGACGTCCAAAAAGCTTACAAGGAATCGGGCCAATCAAAAATTGCGAAGGCTTATAAAGCCGTCGTCAAAGCCCCAGGTCAAACATTCCTTACTAAAACTAGCGACATCATCGCCGACCAAACTGAATCGTTTGGGGTTTCGAGTGGATTCTTGGGTGACACCGACAAACAACGACGAGAAGCTGAGAAAGCAAGGAAAGATGCCAAAGAAGCCGAGAAGGAAGCAAAGCTTGAACAGACCAAGCAAGATATCAATAGGTTGCGACTCGGAACAACAGAGGCTGAGAGAAAAGAAGCAAAAGGAAAAGTTGAAAAAATCAACGACAAAGATATCGTCAAGATTGATAATGATTCATTGGTTCGTTTAGCCACATTACTTTCTGATAAACAAATGGCTGCTTTAGAAAAAGAGATTGACCCTGACAAGTTTAATAAGGTTAAAACCGCCCGGGAGAAACCGTTGGCTGATGTTCTTGGCTACGACGATAAAGGGAAGCGCGATGAGACTAAAACGATCGATGAGCTTAAACTCCTCGCGGAATTAAACAAGATGTCACATCAAACTATCGCCAAACTGCCGGAGGAAATAATTAGGATCGAGGAGGTTATTAAAAAACTTGTTCCGGACGATATTAAAGAAATGAGGAAAGCCGGTGTTTCAGGCGGAACAATTGACGAAGTAGTGAGAGTGGTTAGAAAAATTGGGACTAGCCATCCCGCCCATAAATATGTGAACAGCTCCCCGGGTCGCGGGATCACAGTAAGAGGGGTTCCCGGAAACACTCAAAACCCACCAAGAAGTGAAGCCCCGGAAACACCAGAGGATATTAGTGAGTAAGTACGAAAAACAAAATGACTTATACTAAAGAACAATTGGGTGAAAAATTTGGGCAACTGCCAGAAAATGTGCAAGACGCAATCATCGCTGTCGAAACAGCTGATATCGTCCATGATATTGGGACTAAATACGCCCTTCACATAGACCAAATCGGCGAACTCGCTGATGAGATCGGTTTAGTAATGCTCGGGCTGACGCACCCGAATGATTTCGTCACTCATATAATTGCCCGGCTGGGGCTTGATCGAGTGATCGCCGAGGCCATGGCGCGGGATGTCAACGAGCAAATCTTTCTCAAGATTCGTGAATCACTCCAAGCCCTACAACCTCCCGCCGCCAGTAGCAATGATGGGGTCGACCCCCTTCCGGCCTCCCCGCCCCCACCAGCCACTTTACCCACCGATTTGCCTGACCGCGATAAAATTATTGATGATATTGAGCATCCTCCAATCTCACCATCCGCGCCGGTCAAAGAAGATACCGTTTTCGAACAAAAAATGGGGAAGCTGTTTCGGATACCGAGAGAGGAGGTGGATCTGGATCCCTATTCGGAAAAGCCAGATTAGCTTGTAGCTTCTAAGCATCGGCTTTTAGGTTATAGCTTCTAGCTTTTAGGAAATAGGGGGAAAGAAAATAATGATTCGATCACATAAAGATTTAATTGTTTGGCAAAAGGGAATTGATTTGGTTTTATCTATCTACCAGTTAACTAAAGATTTTCCGAAGGAAGAAATTTACGGGCTTACTTCGCAAATCAGGCGGGCGGCGATCTCTATCCCTTCCAATATCGCTGAAGGGCGATCGCGGGGGACAAGGAAAGATTTCACACAATTCTTGAGGGTCGCCTTCGGATCCGGAGCGGAATTGGAAACGCAACTTCTGATCGCCAGAAAATTATCGTTTGGGCCAGAGATCAGCTATAATAAAGTCGAGGATCAGCTTGGCGAAGTAATGAGAATGCTCAATGCCATGATTCACAAATTAAACCAACCACTAAAAGCTAACAGCTAGCACCTATAAGCTAATTATTATGAATTTTCAAGTCCCACAATTTATCGAGGTGGAAGACAAGATCTTCGGGCCGCTGACCTTCAAACAGTTCGTTTATTTGGCCGGCGGAGCCGGAGCGATATTCATCGTCTATATTCTTCTGCCTCTATGGCTCGGGCTTTGGTTAATTCTACCAGTTGGTGCCTTATCTCTCGCTCTGGCTTTCTACAAAGTTAATAATCGCTCGTTCATCTACGTTCTTGAAGCGAGTTTCCGTTATCTCCTGGGGGCCAAACTCTTCCTCTGGCAGAGAAAAGACACAACGATCAAAGCCACCACCATCACTTTGGGGGCCGAGCGGGAAGTGGCGATCCCCAAGCTGTCTCAAAGCAAGCTTCGTGATCTCGCTTGGTCGCTTGATATCAAGGAGAACTTGAAATAGCGAAAAACTAAAAGCGAAAAACTAAAAACAAAGATGCAAAATACGAAACAAAGTGTGAATAAAGCGAAGGCCAAAGCGACACAAGATTTTGTGCCGATTAAAGAGATTCGCGACGGTGTGGCCATCTTGAAGGGCGGTGGCCTGCGACTCGTCTTGATCGCCTCGTCGGTCAACTTCGCCCTGAAGTCGGAGAGTGAGCAGACGGCGCTCCTCTTGCAATACCAGAACTTCTTAAACTCGCTGGACTTCCATATTCAAATTTTCGTCGAGTCGCGCAAGTTAGACATTCGGCCATATCTCGAGACCCTTGAAGGTCTGGAGAAGGAGCAATTGAACGACCTGCTCAAGGTCCAGACCCGCGAATACATTGAGTTCATTAAAAATTTCACCGAGAGCACCAACATCATGTCTAAAACTTTTTTCGTGGTTGTCCCCTACGACCCACCGATTTTCGCCCAACGCACCGGCTTGCTCCGCCGACTCTTCCCCGGTCGACCTAGGACCGATGGCGAGAATGGCCCTTCAGACAACTTCGACGAGCACCGCACGCAACTCGAGCAACGGGCGGGGGTCGTCGAGCAGGGGCTCGCTCGCATCGGGATTCGAGTGGTCGCTCTGGGGACACAAGAACTGGTCGAGATGTTTTTCAAAATTTTTAATCCCGGCGAGATCGCCGCCCCCACCGTGGGTTAATCCATCAATATGTCTTTCTTCAAACGCCCAGCTATAAACACGAGCACCGCCATCGCCCCAATTCTCCCGAGTGATATCTACAAGACCGGGGTGCTCGAACTCCGTGACATCATCGCCCCGGCCGCCCTGCGAATCACCCCCCGCCTTATTAATCTCGGCGAGAAAGTAGCACGCACCCTTTTCGTGATGTCTTACCCGCGCTTCCTCGCCGGTGATTGGTTCTCGCCTATCATCAATCTCGATAAAATTTTTGATATCTCGATTCTGATTCACCCGATCGACACCGCGATCGCTCTGCGCCAATTAGAGAAGAAGGTAGCGGAAGTCCAGAGCCAAATCAGTATCAAAGAAGACAAGGGATTGGTTCGCGATCCAATTCTCGATGTGGCTTATCAAGACATCGAGAATCTGCGTGATGCTCTCCAGCAAGCCCAAGAAAAAATTTTCGACGTTGGTCTCTATATTACAATCTATGGTGATAATGAGGAGGAGTTAAATAAAACCGAATCAGAGATCAAGGGCATCCTCGATGCTAAATTGGTTTATCTCAAACCGGCCCTCTTCCAGCAAGCCGAGGGGTTCGAGAGTGTTTTGCCTGTCGCTCTGGATCGCCTGCAGGTGAATTATAAATTGAATTCTTCGTCGCTCTCCTCCCTCTTCCCGTTCGTCTCCTTCGACCTCACTTCCAACAAGGGGATTCTCTACGGCGTTAACCGCCACAATTCATCGCTGGTCCTCTTCGATCGTTTCTCGCTCGAGAATTATAATTCCGTTATTTTTGCCAAGTCCGGCGCCGGCAAGTCTTACGCCACCAAACTCGAGATCTTGCGCAGTTTAATGTTTGGCACCGATGTGATCGTCGTTGACCCCGAGCGTGAATATGAATACTTAGCCGAAGCCGTCGGCGGACGCTACTTCAATATCTCTCTCACCTCCGAACACCACATTAACCCCTTCGACCTGCCCTACCCCCGCGAAGATGAGTCACCGGCTGATGTTTTGCGCTCCAATATCATCAATCTTGTCGGCCTCTTCCGGCTAATGCTTGGTGGCCTCACGCCCGACGAAGATGCCATCATGGATAGCGCCATCACCGAAACTTATGCCCTCAAGGATATTACCCCGGACACCGATTTCGCCGGCAAGCCGGCACCACTTCTCTCCGATCTCGAGCTCGTGCTCGCCGGGATGGAGGGGGGCGGAGCCCTCGCTCAGCGATTGCTCAAATATACCCAAGGCAGTTGGGCCGGCTTCATCAATCGGCCGACCAATGTGGATATCAACAAGAAATTTGTCGTCTTCTCCGTCCGCGATATGGAGGATGAACTGAAGCCGGTCGCCATGTATATCGTCATGCACAATATCTGGAATGCGATTAGGCGAACCCTCAAGAAGCGCTTGCTCGTCGTTGATGAGGCCTGGTGGATGATGAAGTCGAAGGACACTGGCTCCTTCCTCTTCTCGCTCGTCAAACGGGGTCGGAAATATTACTTGGGCGTCGCCACCATTACCCAAGATGTGGGAGACTTCTTGCGTTCACCCTACGGTCTGCCAATTATTACCAACTCTTCTCTCCAACTGCTCCTGAAACAATCGCCAGCCTCGATTGATTTGGTCCAAAAAACTTTTCAACTAACCGATGAGGAGAAATATCTTCTTCTCGAGTCCGGTGTTGGTGAAGGAATCTTCTTCGCCGGGCTCAAACACGTCGCGCTTAAAGTTATCGCTTCTTACACCGAGGATCAGATTATCACCTCCGATCCCTCGCAACTTCTCGCGATCAAGAAGGCGAAGCAAGACCTCACCGCCGGAGTCGGGGGAGAAACAACCACTCAATGAACAACTTTGCTTTTATCGATGCCCAAAATGTCCATCTGGGTATTAAGTCCTTAGGTGAGAACCTGCTCTAAACTTTTAAAAAAGGAGGCGAAAGAAAAAATCTATTCCATGGATAATTTATACCGGAAAATAGGGAGGCAGAAATGAAAACGCACCGCGTAGACACGAGAGACTACGAGATGCGCTTTCTTATGGATACTTCGATACTACCAAATCCTCAACTAAAAGCAATCTTGACAAACAGATACTGATCATGCTAGGATAAATTGGTCATGGGGTGGTCTCATGGCCTGTCTGGTTTGATGTCCCACATAAGGAGTTCTTTGAATGATTGTGGGATTTGATTCTATTTCTGGCGTGGGGTTGGTCAATCTGTTGTCTTTCGTCCACAGTGATGCCAATTTGTTGGACAAGTTGAACAGGTTTATTCTCGTCACGGCTATCGACCCTTATAAACAAGAGAGGGAAATGGGAACTCGGTATGGTATTACGCTCGAAATTCGGGAGTGGCAGGGCACCTCCGACATTCTCCTGAAGGTTTACACGATTATTGATGAGAGCAAGAAAGAGCGTTCCCTTCAAGACCGACTGGGATGAGCTGACAATAAATACCGCCTGACCAACGAAAACCGTTGGAGGGCGGTTTTCTTTTGTCAACAAAAAGCGTTATAATCTTGATGTATGGATAAGAAAAGTGTTGGTTTGAACTGGCTCACGGGTGGCGCAATGATTGTAACAGCCCTGCTCTTCGACGGAATTATCATTGTTCTCGATTTTATGCTTTTGGGTTTTGGCTTCATCTTAACCTGGATTCCTAGTATTTTTGCTCTGCTCACTTTCAGCGTTTGGTTGGCAATTAAGGGTGAGGCGAATTTCAAAAGAATTGCTATACTAGTAGCGCCGTTCACCGCCGGCTGCGCCGGCGTTCCGGGTTGGACGGCGACGATTTGGCCATTGGTCGCTAAAATTATTGCCGCGAAAACTTTGGGTAACATCGTCCCGATCGCTGGTCGTGTTCTCAATAAAGTATGAAAACTTTTTTAACTCTTATTTTTATTTTTGGCCTTGTCGCCACCGCACCAAGCGCGGCTCACAGCGCAACGGCGAATACTGTCGATCTGCTCTGGGAAGGGAAGACTTACGTTCCCACTCTCTACGCTGGCCGCCCCCTGCCCACCCCGGGGAATCTGGTCCGAGTGGTGGCTATTCCTAATGTTGTGATCAGTGGTCAACGTTTGCGCGCCGATCAATTAATTTTCACTTGGGTAAAAGATTTTAACCCCATTCAATCTGCCTCCGGCCAAGGTAAAGATGTGCTCGAGTATCGCGCCGACTCGGGCGGGGCGCCAAGTATTGTGAGTGTCGAAGTTTCTATTCCGGCGGGGGAACCTTTAACCGAAACAAGAATCACGATCACGCCGGCAAAAACGAAGTTGGTCTTGTCCAGCGTGAGCCCCCTAACTAATCCCAACCGCGCCCGCGCCCTCACCGACATTATCTCGCTTAGTCCGGCGGAAACGACCCTGATCGCCCAACCATTTTTCTTCTCTCCCCTAGACCTCACTAATCGGCAAATCATTTTCGACTGGCGGGTCAATGGTGAACGCGCCCCAACCCAGAGAGAAGATGGTCGCTTTTTCACTTTAGCGGCGAATGATCGGGCGGGATCGGGAGAAATTAAACTTTCGGTTACCGCCCGGAAGGAAAGTGTCCCCCTCCAAACCGCGAGCCGAGCAGTGACTCTCGGCTTTGGGTTACAGAATTTCACTTTTTAATTTATGCGCGCCTTAATTACTTTGTTCATCACCCTCGCCCTTATCGCCAACTTCTCCGTGGGTGTAGCCCACGCCGAAACGACAGATAGTAATAGTGTTTATCTCTTACAACCTGACGTTGTCAGCGGACAAACGCAAGAATCGAATCTGGGCCATTATCTTAATCTTCTTTTCAAAACACTGATCGGTTTGGCCGGCGGTCTTTCTGTTTTAATTATTACCGTGAGTGGTCTGCAATATATTCTTAGCGAAATCCCGGGGGTCAAAACGTCGGCGAAGGAACGGATTACCGAGGCTATGGTTGGTCTGATACTTGCTCTGGCCGCCTATCTTATCTTATACACCATCAATCCCGATTTGGTAAATCTGGATTTGGAACTAGACCAGATTAATAAAACAGCCACACCATGAGCCGACGCTTACTTATAATTATTTCGATCGCTGTTTTTGTCATCGCCGTGAGTGGGGCGACTATTATCTGGATCAGTGTCCGCAGTCGAACAACCCTGCCCAAAAGTGAAATCCCCACCGCCAATCCAATTTCTGGTTTCCCGATCTCGTCTCCACCGCCCCCACCACCGCTAGTAATACCGGCGCCGATGCCACCCTCGCCAGCACCAGTACCAACCTCCCCACCAGAACCGGCTCTCGCACCAATCCCGACACCAACTCCCGCCACCGCAAATTCTTTAATCAAACTTTCTTCCACTCCGGTGGCAGGAGCGATTCTAATCTCCGCGAGCAACACCGCCCTCGCCGACCTCCTCTATGTCGAAGAAGGTACGGGGAATCTCTTCCGGGCTGACCCCAATGGCCAAAATAATCAACGCCTCACTGATAGCTCTATCCCGGGGGTAATTAAAACTTGGTGGGGGGGAAATCGAGAAACTCTTACTCTCTTCGCTCAATATCTTAACAACCAAGAGGTACCAACAACCTTTCGTGGAACCTACAAACCGCCCTCCGCCACGTCAATGGTCACGGATGTTTCAACCATTACCTCGCTAGCCCAATTAGTCGGCGGAATAATTCCTAATGTCATCGCCGGGGGAATCGCCATCTCGCCCTCCCGCGACCGTTTCTTTTCTCTTCTCGAGACGGCAACTGGAGTAACCGGAACCATCACTGAATTAGCCACAGGCAAAGTCCGGACCGTCTTCGCTTCTCCGTTTCAATCGTGGACGATTGCCTGGTCGACAGCTAAGGCCATCGCTCTTGTCCCTAAGGCCGCGGTGGGAACTCCGGGCACAATCTATTTCCTTAATCCCAACACAAATGATTTGGCCCCAATCTTGAGTGGGCGGTCTGGATTCACCGCCCTTGTTAGCCCCTCGGGTACGAAAATTCTTTTCAATGAAGAATTGGGGCCACTAAAAATTTATTCTGTACGTGATAATAAAATCCAACCCTTGATTATTACCACTCTGCCAGAGAAATGTGTTTGGGCGATTGACACCATTAATGTTTACTGCGCCGTCCCCAACGCTCCACCAGTCGCTCAATATCCCGACGACTGGTGGCAAGGAGAAATTACTTTTAATGATAGCTTGTGGCAGGTGAATACCGAAACCGGTGAAGCGAGAATTATTTGGAGTAATAATACTGGCGGCAACAATAAATCTCTCGATATCATTGATCTCCTTCTCGATGAGCCCGGAAAACGACTAATCTTTACTGACCGCTGGAGTGGGTATTTGTGGTCACTCCGCCAACCGTGATCATTGTGGCCCGACGCTTAACAATTAACTCGTGCCCAATCGCAAAGAGATTGCTGGTTAACCAATAAAGCGTCAGGGCGGCAGGGAAACTAAAGGAAACAATAGTGATAAAAACCGGCATCAGGTAGCGGGCCTGGAGATTCATACTTCGAGCCAAATCGTCCTTAAAGGATCGTTCTGAGGAAGTTGTTGAGGGGATTGGGGGGACAGCTAAACGCATTTGGATAAACTGACTGACACCAACCAAAATTGCCAAAACATAATTTCTAGACGTCAAACTAAGGCCAAAGAGGGTGGCATTAACTGCGGGGATATTAGAACTATCTCGAAATACCCAAAATAGGGCTAGAACAATAGGAATTTGAATCAAAAGAAGCCAAAAGCTGGTTAGGGGATTAATGCCGTGCTCCCGATAAAGAGCCATGATTTGCTTGGCTTGCTCTTCTCGATTATTGGCTTGCTGAGTTTTTATCTCCTTGAGCTTGGGTTCTAGCTCACGAATTCGCCGTTGGGTAACATTCGTTTTATGATAAAGGGGGAGGAGAATTAATTTCACCCCAATGGTTAAAATAATAATTGCTAAACCAAGACTGTGCCCCGGCAAAATAGAACTCAACCAAATCAAAAGATTACGGAGGGGGTTTAAAAAAAGTTGATGGAAGATATTTGAAATCATATTGAAACTATTAGTTGGCGATGATTGACGCGCGAGAAAAAATTTCTCTGATCAATTGTTTGAGTTGAGGGTACGAGAGGGAGAGGGCTTCTTTCTTGAAAAATAAAAGACAGGCATAGTTGTCTTTTATCTGAGGTAAAAGGTTATTGATGATGGCCCGCGCCCGTCGCTTTAATTTATTTCTGTCCGAAGCGTGGCTGGCGACCCCACGAGAAACAACTAGAGCAAATAACGTTGATTTAGAGCCACCATTTAACACTCTCGTCGCAACCCTCAAGGACAAGGCGGGAGAATGCCAACCCCGACTCGCCCTTAAAATAGTGGGGAAATGGCGATGAGCGACTCGATGCTGGCGCGACAGCATATCCGAATTTGTCCTTTAGACTGCCAATTTCTTCCGACCCTTTCGGCGACGGCGAAGAATCACTCGCCGACCGCCTGATGTCCGCTGGCGGACTAAAAACCCGTGTTTTTTAAGTCGTCGTTTTTTCTTTGGTTGATAGGTTTGCGACATGGGCGTAGTATATACTAGTTATCCACACTAATCCACTAGTTATAAACATAAATGATGAGGTGGGATGATAATGACAATCGTACTATAATGCTTTGTACACCATGCTTATCGATCATAAAAAACTTTGGGGTGACGCCTTGGCTGACATCGAACTCAATGTCTCCAAGGCCAACTTCGGCACTTGGTTTAAGAACACCAATATCGCCAAGCAAGAATCGGGGATTGTTTATTTGAATGTTCCCAACACTTTTGTCAAGGAATGGTTGGTGAATAAGTACCATAAGTTTATCATTAAATCTCTTCGTGATTTACATCCAGAAATTAAGGGGGTTGAATATCTAATCAGCAAAATCGAAGAAGCGGGGAAGGGAAAGGTCACCACTGGCTTCGAAAATCCAGTCTACGTTGACCAATTGGCGATGCAGGAACTCTATATTAATAAGGATGACAATCTTAACCCTCGCTATGTTTTCGAGTCCTTTATTGTTGGACCATTTAATGAACTCGCTCACGCCGCCGCCCATGCGGTAGCAAGAAGATTGGGGTCGCTCTACAACCCCTTATATATTTACGGTGGCACCGGCCTAGGGAAAACTCATCTTACCCAGGCAATCGGTAATTACTTGAAGAATTTGGGGGGGAATAAGAGGGTTTACTACGTCACCTCTGAACACTTCATGATTGATTATGTCAACTCGGTACAAAATAATCGCGCTAATGTCTTTAAGGAAAAATATCGGAAGTATGATGTTTTAATTATGGATGATGTGCAATTCTTATCCCAAAAAGAAAAAACCCAAGAGGAACTCTTTCATCTTTTTAATAACTTTTACGAAAACAATAAACAAATTATCTTTTCCTCCGATAAACCCCCCAAACATATTAGTGGGATTGAGGAACGACTCCGCTCGCGCTTAGAGGGGGGGATGATTGTGGATGTTAACAAACCAGATTTCGAGTCTCGTTTAGCCATTCTCCAGGCTAAGGTTAGATTAGGGAATGTCTCTATCAGTGACGAGCTTCTTGGTTATATCGCTGATGTTATCCAAGATAATATCCGCGAACTTGAGGGGGCGCTGAACTCTGTTGTTTGTCAATCATACCTCAAAAAACGCGAACCCTCTTTGACTGAAGTTAAACAGTTAATAAAAAATAATATCAAGCCCAAAAAAATGGCTTCCATTAAGGATGTTATCTCTATTGTGGCTGAATTCTATAATATTGCCGAGCAAACGCTTTACGAAAAAACCAGGAAGAAAGAGGTGGTTAAACCCCGTCAAGTGATCATGTATCTTCTTCGGGAAGATTTTAGCACCTCCTACCCATATATTGGGCAGAAGCTTGGTGGGCGTGATCACACAACAGTTATTCATGCTTATGAGAAGATTAAAAATGATTTAAAAGGTAACACTATTCTTATTAAGGAGATCGAGCAAATCCGTGCTCTCCTTTATCGTGAATGATTAATAATAAGTGGAGTAGAGGTGGATAAAAACTTAATAAATATTTAGTAGGATTTAAAAAATTAAAACATTTGTGGATAAAATAATTTTATTCAACAACATATACACTATAGATTGGGCTAAAAAAATCATATTTATGAATGAAAAAATAACTTATCACCATAAATGACAGGTCTAGTATTAATAACATTTATTTTAAATAGATTAAATTAATTATATGAAATTAGAATGTGTTCGAGAAAAACTTCAGATTACCATTGGCTTAGCGGAAAAAGTCACAGGGAAAAATTTATCCCTGCCCATCCTTGGTTCAATTATTTTAGAAGCCACTAATCGAGCTTTAATGATTAAAGCAACAAACCTTGAATTGGGGATTGAGATTAATCTTCCTTGCCGAATTTTTAAAAACGGCCTAGTGGCCGTGCCTGGAGCTGTTCTTTTTAACTTCCTCTCAAGTATTCCAGAAGAAATAGTTTCACTTGAGGTAGTTTCTGGGAATCTTCTTGTTTCCTCCCCCCAACACACCACCATAATTAAAGGATACCCAACAAACGATTTCCCTTCTCTGCCTAAGATTAATGAAAACAAACAATCGTTCACCATCTCTGCCGACTATCTATCAACGGCTTTACGAGGGGTGGCTTATAGTGCCTCCTCATCATTAACAAAACCAGAAATCGCCAGTGTTTGTCTCTATGGGCACAGTGGTGAACTTGCTGTGGTGGCTACCGACTCGTTTCGTTTAGCGGAAAAGATTTTCCCCCCGGCATTGAAAATTAATCTGGGCCTGCCCCATTTAATTATTCCAATCAAAAATGTCTCGGAAATAATTAGAGTGCTAGAAACCACATCCACTGATATCACGGTTGAATATAATCAACACCAACTTTCTTTTCAGGTGGGGGATATTTATTTAACCTCGCGTTTAATTGATGGAGTCTACCCAGATTATCGGCAGATTATTCCCACTAGTAAATTAACTGAAGTGGTGATGTTGAAAAATAGGCTTTTGGAAACACTGAAACTCCTTAATATTTTCGTTGATCGTTCGGGGCAAATAGTCATTACTGTCTTACCGTCAGATAAGAAAATCAAATTCACGGCGAGCAATGACCATGGTGAAAATACTTCTCAACTCGAAGCCGAGATTGAAGGAGAGTCCATCACCCTCGCGCTCAATGTCAAATACTTATTAGACTGCTTCCAATCTATCACCACCGATTCGATTAGAATAAAATTAAATGGGCCGCACAAGCCAGTGGTGATCCAAGGGGTAGGTGGTCCATCCTTTACTTATCTTATTATGCCGATCAATCGTTGAGTAACCTAATAATTAATATGCAATCAATCGCCGCGCGCTTGAGTGAAGTTAAAGAAATTCTAGGTGCCCACACTAATTTTCTTAGTGAAGTGAGGGAGATAATCTTCCAAATAAGTGGCGTTAATCTCACTCCAGAGAAGTTGATTTGGAATGTTTCTAATTTTACTCTAGCCATCAAAGCGTCACCTCCGGCACGAAATTCGATTTTCCGCCAGCGCGAAAGAATTCTCATCACCCTCGCTGACCACTTTGGTCCCAAGGCCCCGAAGTTTATTCGATAAGAAACAGACGGGCGGTCAAATTAGTTTGGTTTCTGACGCTATCGTAGACTACTACTTTTAACTCATTGTTGGGGTTGGTGGGGCTTAGTGATTCAGTGTCGCCGAGTTTTAAACTAATTGAGAAAGGTGCCTGCTTAACCGAACCAAGGAATTGGTTGTTGAGGAAGTAATCAGCTTGGGTCAAAGGGAAGCGGGAACCTAAATCACGCAGACTAATATTAATCTGGTCGGTTGAGCGGTAACGGCGGCCGTCAATAGTTTCTAGCCAAGTAACTCGCGGTGTGAATTCAGGGACATGAACATTATCAAATTGAGGGGGAATCATTGCTTCGGTCTCGTCTAGATATCCTTGACTCGCCGCCCACATACGAACGGGCACTTCCCAAAGAGGGAATTGAGGGTCGGATTCTCGCTTGAGCCAATAAAGAATCGAGTGAACCTGACGAATCACCTTTTCCACGCGAAGATCGGGAGGGGTGTTTCCCGTCGCCTGAAGCCCAGAAATTTTATCCAGATAATAACTAATCCCGCCTTCCCAATGACCGCGGAAAACTGGCGGGAGATTAGTGGGAGTTGATTCTGGCGGAGTGAATCGTTCTTCGGGTCGATTAAGCATCGCGACGCTGACAAATTCGCGCCAGAGCGGGGCGACAATCATGCCAGCCACCTTCTTTTCCATCGGCGAATTATCGTTATTACCAACCCAGGCGCTCACGGCGAGATTCGGAGTGTAGCCGACCGTCCAAGCGTCGCGATAGTCGTTGGTCGTACCGGTTTTTACCGCCACATCGTGCCCCGGGAAGTTAAGGGCTGAATTGTTGCCGAAGGTGGGTGCGCGAGCCTCGTTGTCGGAGAGGATGCTCGAAATTAATCTGGCGACATTTTCAGCTAAAACTCTTTGGGGGCGATCGGCAAAAGATTCGAGCACCGTGCCAGAGGCGTCTTCAACCCGAAGGATTTTTTGCGTCGGATGCCTAACTCCTTCGGTGGCAAAGACGCTGTAGGCGCCAGCCATTTCTAGGGGAGAGACTTCCCCGCCACCGAGGACGAGAGTTAGACCATATTGGTTGGCGTTACCCAAACTCTCAATTCCCATGTTCTTGGCGAGGCGGAGAGAGTCGGTAATGCCAGCGAGATAAAGAACTTTAATCGCTGGGATGTTGATTGATTGAGCGAGGGCGGAACGCAGAGATACCGGGCCACGATACTTGTCATCGTAGTTAACGGGCATGTAGCAACGGGCTGGATTTGTTTGGCAGTTGGTATCGAATTGGGTCGGCAAATCGAAAACCATGGTTTCGGGAGTGTAGCCCTTAGTGAAAGCTGTGGCGTAGACGAAGGGTTTGAAGGCCGAGCCGGGCTGTCGATGGGCGAGAGTGATATTGAAATTGCCATCATTTTCTTGGCCAAAGTAATCACGTGAACCAACCATCGCTAGAATTTGTCCAGTCTTAGGATCAATTGCCACTAAGCCGGCGTTCTTGGCGTTGAAGTTTTTAGCATTAATCTCACCATAACGAGTGACGACCCCCTCGGCCTTTTGTTGTAAATCCCAATCGAGCGTGGTGATCACTTTGAAGCCACGAGTTCTAATGGCTTCGGCCCCGTACTGCTCCTCAAGGTAACTGCGCACCCACATAACGAAATGTGGTGCTCGGAAGTTGCTGTCAGTGGTTTGTCGGAAGATGACCACTTCCGCTTTCGCGGTGGCGTACTCTTTTCCAGAGATGAAATTAAGGTTCCGCATTCGCTCCAGAACCAAATCTTTGCGTTCATCAAGCTTGGTGCGGTTGGGGCCATAAGGCGAATAGAAAGTTGGGGCCTTGGGGATCGCCGCGAGATAGGCGGCTTCGGCGAGAGTCAAATCTTTGGCCGAGATATCGAAGAAAGCTTGAGCCGCTTCTTCCACGCCGTAAATATTGCCGCCGTAAGGAGTCTCATTCAAATACAGACCAAGAATTTCAGCCTTCGTCATCACTCGTTCGAGTTTAACGGCGAGAACCCACTCTTTCAATTTACGAGAAATCGTTTTTTCCGTCGTGAGAAGCGAATTCTTTACTACCTGCTGGGTGATGGTCGAACCCCCTTGGCCGTAAGAACCGCTTTGGAGATTAGCGAAAATGGCTCGGAGAATTGCCCCCGGCTGAATTCCTCGATGATTATAGAACTGGTCATCTTCAATAGCGACAGTCGCATTCTTCACATCTTTAGAGATGTCACCGAAGGAGATCACTTTGCGGCGGATATTCTCTTGGACGCTGTAGAGGAGAATCTTCTCTGTCCGATCGTATATTTTTGTTGATTCAGTGATCAGGCGATTGTCTAGTGCTCGGAAGTCGGGGATTTTGAGGGTAAACAACCAGAAGATTAGAACCCCAGTGCTAAGCAGGATAATAGCGACAGCTAATTTTAATAATTTCATACTATTCAATCCTATCATTTTTCTAAAAACAAAACTCCCCGGCGGTTTACAGTCGGGGAGTTTTGGTCTGGTTATCAAGTGGGGTTAGGGGTCACATCTCATCATCAGCCTCTCCGTCATCATCACTGTCGAGAGCCCCGGGCAACTTTTCTCCATCTTCTCCGAGCTCATCATCACCGGCAACACCGATTTCTTCTTCGGTATCACCAAGTTCATTTTGCATCACTTCTTCGTCCATACGATGGTTGTTATGGTCTAAAAATATTGCGACCTTTGGTTTTTAAATCTCGGAACCACTCTGTTCTATCACCCACCGAGGGTTTTTGCAACTACTGTCTTGCCTGATTGTGGATAAGAATTTGTCGGGCGTGAGCGGCGCCGGCGAGAGCAATGCCGATCGCATCATATTCATCATCGTGTCGTTTCCCCGACGGGATAGCAACCAGGCGTTTTATCATGGTAGTTAGTTGTGGTTTACTCGCTCGACCGTAACCAGTGATTGCCATTTTCACTTGAAGCGGCGTAAGATCAATTAGTGTCACTCCAGCGCAAACTCCCAGGTAAATAATCATTCCGCGCACTTCACTCACGTGCATCGCCGTTTTTTGATTACCGCTGAAGAATAATTTTTCAACCGCTAACACCTCAGGCGAATATTCAGCCAACACTTTTTGGAGACCGGTGGCGAGGAGTTTAAGCCGATGGGGAAAAGAATCCGTTCGAGAGGTGATCAAACAAGTTGAGTACAAGAGTTTATCTCGCCCCCCAGGGCTTGTTTCCACGACGGCGAGACCGAGACGCTCATAACCCGGGTCAATCCCCATTGTAATCATAACGGGGGCAGAAGAGCAGGGGCGTTAGTGATCACCGTCTGAACCGCGTCATTATTTTCCAGCACCTCGACCAGAGTGGCTAAAGTTTCCCGTTCGGTGGTGCTAATCGAGATCGGGTTCAACGCTTGCCAAACATTATTAATTTTATGGAAGGCCCACGACACGGCGCCGGGAGTCGCGAGCGTCGCGCCGTGTTCGCTCAACAGATGTTTGATTTCTTGTGAGGTACGGTTTTTGTTATCAGTAATACCCTCAATCATTATTGCCACTCCCCCGGGGCCGTAACCTTCATAGAGAACTTCAGTAAGATTTGTCGCTTCACCCCCGAGGGCATTCTTGACCGCCCGTTCAATATTGTCATTAGGCACATTCTCGGCCCGAGCTTTCTCGATTACCGTTCTTAACCCCGAAGCATTGCGATCACCATTGGCTCGTTTGGCCTCAATCGTGATCGCCCGTGCCAAAATCGAGAACCGCCGACTGCGCTTGGCATCCTCGCTCCCCTTTTGCCGTTTAATTTGTGACCATTTATTATGCCCGGACATGATTGTTAGTGTAAAACTAAAAACGAAAAGTGTAAAATGGAATTTCGAGCCTTAACGCGTCTACGGCTAATTGCGGGAGGCGTTGCCTCCCGACAATGCCTTCCGACAATGACAAGTTTGCTGGGGTTGGGTTAAAATCAAGGTTCAAGACTAGCATAGCTCTCCGCAGGAGCTACAATAGTCTTGTATGGCAACACGAAAAAGGTATTTGGCCCGTTCCAAAGTTTCCAACGCCCACTGCCGTGAATTTTTGAGATATTTCGCTCTTGATCTAACGG
>DATDVJ010000025.1:0-7910 GCA_036517595.1 Minisyncoccota bacterium | reverse complement strand
CCACAAACAAACTTTTTATCTTCATCTCAAAGAATGTGAGTTTCGTTTTAACTACCGGCGGGACGATCTTTATGCTAAACTATTGACATTATTCAAACAACGACAGGTCCTCGAATAGGTCTCTGTCCTAGTCTTGAACCTAGCTTTTATCTTCGAGTAATTTCTAGTACCGTCTATACAAGTATTTGCCCTACCGCAAACTATTTTTTCCGATTCATATACTCCACCCTTATACCTGAACTGACCATACATCATGTTTGACAAAGCAACATCGTTGAATAAACTGCTTGGATTATTGAGGTTCTGCAAAATATCAGTCCGCTGTTGAGAGGAAAGAGGACTCTGTCCTTGCATTCGTAACACGGATAACTGTTGCTGGAGCTGTTGAACTAAAGATTGAAGAAGGCGAATGAGAGTATCAATCTGATCTGACTGCGATGTTTGAGCGCTAACAAAAACTGGGGTTATAATAAACGAGACGACAAGCAGACTAACAATGATATATTTTTTCATATAGCGAAGTATGGCAGGTAGGTAAAAAAAAAATCATCTTAGTTATCCACAGCCACTTTTCTCCTATCATAAATAATTCACGACCATCGCGAGTTATTTAACATACGTCCATGTCGTTTGTTGGGAGGAAATTCCTCCCAACATCTTAACTGCCGGTCTTGATTGAGGTATAAACCTTGGCATGGATAAACGACACACGATGCCAATCGCAACTATTACGAGAAATGATTTACGAAAAATCGTGACGGAAAGTGTGCATCATGCACTTAATTCAGAGCTGATGAAACTTCGCGCCTTAGCTCTATCTACCGTCAGCCAAAAAGAGCAAAATCAGGTTTAATGCTCCTTTTGGGTGCTTAGAGCCCGAGATACCCTCTGATGATTTTCCCTCGGCGATTTTTGTTTAAACCGCGATGAACATTGACATGTGATTTAAGCGCGTTGAAAGAACCATCCAACAAAAACCCTTGGTATGCCTGTGCGTCCGTCTAGGACGACCGCGAGAAGGGTGTAACCTAATTGCTCGAGATTGCTGGTACTCCACCTTGGTCTCGGAGACAATCTCGTGAGCGTGAAGATTCTCTTTCTTAATTTGAACCAAATATATTCCTGCCAAATTTTTCGTTGGTGGGTTTGCGGTCGACGACGACTGGAAAAAGATTTATGACACCGCTGACAATGGTAACGAGTGAGACCCCGCCTCTGGCCTTTTTTGATCACCGAGTAAGTAACGCAAAATCTGCATTTTGGGGGCATTTTTAAATGACGAATTAGTTTTTAATCAAACCGCCCTTACACCCTAACACGGAATAGTTAAATCAGGCACCCGAAAGGGGCATTAGCTCTGGAACAACGCGGGGGCAAGCCCCCGCGGTTTTCGCTACGCGGCTAAATGTGGCTTCAAGCTTAGCTTTCGCCGCTCAATCGAACGACCTCCCCTCCAAAAATTCTTGAAAATGAGACTAGTTTTATTCGGGCTGCCGGCCAGGGACTCGAACCCCAATACTCGCCTCCAGAGGGCGATGTCCTACCATTAGACGAGCCGGCAAGAATAAAACAACTCTAGCAAAAATAATGGCGTTATGCTATAAAAGGGAAAGAAAGGAGAACATTTTATGTTCATATTCGAAAAGGTTAGAGAAAGCGCGGCAGTTATTGAGAGAGGAAATACTATTCTTCTCGTTCGAGAACCAAACAGTGAGAAGTGGTCACTACCGGGCGGGACGGCCAAACCAGAGGAAGGAGCGAGGGAAACTTTGATCAGGGGGTTGGCGGAAGAATTTTTAGGATTGCGAATTTGCGGCTCCCCAGAATTATTCCGTCATTTCTCTCCGTCGATTATTAATCCGCGAGAAGTGACAATCTTTCTACTGGGAATCGCGGGTGAAGCCGTACCGAACCCGCAAAAACTTGAGGAAGCGCGCTGGGTTGATAGTTCCTTGATTGAGGAGAATTACTCTGTTCCAGAAGAAGCAATTCTCTCACTTACCTCGCTTCGGAAGATGCGTGACCGATCCCCACCCAAAATCATTGCTTGAGTAATCGAGTAGCCAAGCCATCGAAACCCTGCACCAAATGATAAGTGCAGGGTTTTATTTTTTCTCTGCCGTCGCGGCGAGGAAAGCGACGAAAAGTGGGTGCGGATGAAGTGGAGTGGATTTAAATTCGGGGTGGAATTGTGTCCCAAGGAAGAACGGGTGCTTCGCCGTAGGAAGCTCGACAATCTCCATCAAGCGGCCGTCGGGCGATCGACCGGAGAAAATGAGTCCCGCTTGCTCAAGCGTCGCCACATAATCGGGGTTAACTTCATAACGATGGCGGTGGCGCTCGCTCACCTCGCTCGCGCCGTAAGCCACTGCGGCGATTGTACCAGTATGAAGTTTCGCTAGGTACGCTCCAAGACGCATGGTGCCACCATAATTATTATCTCGGAGATTTTTCTTCTGTTCGGGCAAAATATCAATCACTGGCGCTTCTGTTTTGGGATTAATTTCGGTTGTGTGCGCCGCCTTCAACCCGGCCACATGCCGCGCGTATTCCACCACCGCGAGTTGCATGCCGTAACAGAGACCAAAGTAGGGAATCCCTTCGCGACGGGCAACCTCAATCACTGCGATCTTACCTTCCACCCCCCGCTCACCGAAACCGCCGGGGACGAGCAAGCCGTCATAATTTTTCAGTTCGGCCAGCTTCTCTTTCTCTCCGCCTTCGTAATCTCCAGCATTGAGCCAATTAAGAATCAGTTTCCGTTGGAGCGCGCCAGCGGCATGTCTCAAACTCTCGATCACCGAGATATAAACGTCCGAAAGCACATAATCGCCAGTCTTGAAATACTTGCCAACCACGCCAATCCGCAATTCTTTAGTAGCCGTCTTCATCCGCTCAACCATCGCCCGCCAATCCTTAAGATCTTCTTGCCGCGGACGGAGCTTAAGTAGTTTAAGAACCGTATCACTCAAACCATCTTTCTCGAAATTAAGTGGAATATCGTAGATACTCTCGACATCCGGCGCGGAAATGATATGCCCAGGAGTCACGTTACTAGAGAAGGCCAATTTATCTTTGCGTTTCTGGTCAAGCGGTCGATCACTCCTCGCGATGATAATGTCGGGGTGAATCCCGTAAGAATTGAGGGCGCGAACAGCATATTGCGTCGGCTTCGTCTTCATCTCCCCGACCTTATTAGGAATCGGCAGGTAACTCACAAGGACGAAAAGAACATCGGCTGGATTCTTGAGTTTGAGCACCCGGGCCGCCTCGAAGAAGATAGCATTCTGATATTCCCCCACCGTGCCTCCAATCTCGATGATGGAAATATCGGCCTTGGTCTTGTCGGTCGAACGTTTGATTCGCCGAAGAATCTCTTCCGAGATATACGGCACCGGATCAACACACTTGCCACCGTAACCAAGTGCCCGCTCTTTATCGATCACATATTTATAGACCATGCCGCTCGTCATATAATTCTCGGGCGGCACTTGGAGATCGAGGAAGCGCTCGTAATTACCCATGTCTTGATCGCATTCCAAACCGGACTCAAGGACAAAAACTTCCCCGTGTTCGAGGGGATTCATGGTGCCAGCATCAACGTTGAGATAAGGATCAATTTTGAGCGGATTGATGTGGAAACCGCGCGCCGAGAGAATCTTGCCAAGCGACGACGTGGTCACCCCTTTGCCCACTCCGGACATCACTCCGCCAATGACAAATATGTATTTATGGCGAATCATGATCCGTAATCAATTACGCAAGTGTTTACGGATCGCCAAGAATCCGGCCAAAATGCTGACAAAGAGACCGGAAACAAAAATGATGAGCGCAATGAAACTGAAGTGGTCGAAGTAATAAGTCACCAAATTAATATTACTGGCCACCCCGGCCGTCGCCTGTCTCAACCAAATGGTTGCCGGATAAAGAAGGGCGAGGGCAAGCAATGAAGCGAAGATGCCCGCGATCACCCCCTCGATGATAAAGGGCCCGCGAATATAGCGGTTGTTGGCGCCGACTAGACGCATGACCGAGATCTCCTCGCGCGAAATATAGATCGCGAGCGAGACGGTGTTGAAAGTGACAATAAGTGAGACAAAGAGGAAGAGGAGGGCGAGGGCCAAACTAACGCGCTGGGTTGTATCAATGATTGCCGTCAGGGCGTCAACACTCGCCTTCTTGAAATTAACTTGATAAATAATATTCCGCCCAGCGGCTGATAAGGCACTATCCCCCTCGAGGAAAGCGGCAATACTCTCGTAGTGAGAAGGGTCGGTGGCCTCGATGTTGAGCCGCGCGCCAAGCGGATTGCCCACCTCTTCAAGTGATTGCATGATGAGAGCGTTATCTTGGTTGCGTTGCTTGAAATCGTTATACTCTTCCTCTCGAGAACGATAGACCGCCGACTTCACCTCCGGCCGAGCCGTGATCTGATTCTTGAAAGCCAGCACTTCTTCTTCGCTCGCGTCTGGCTGAAAGGAGACACTAATATCCACCTTGGCTTTAATCTCGTCGAGAGAAGCCGTGAGAAAGGCTTGGGCAAGAAGCAAACTTCCAACCAGAAATAAAGTAACGGTCAAGACGATAACGGAAGAAAGCGAAACCACGCCACTGCGCCAAAAATTAATGAACCCCGATCTGATAATGCGTTTGATGTTGGAAAGAAACATAACTAGATTATCGTTGTTTATTTCCCATGTTTGTTTTTCAATAATCTGATAAATTCATCTTTACTTAATTCGGCTTGTTTCAAAATGCTAATAACGACATAGGTGGGGAGATTGAAACGGTCATGCCGGGGAACAGTCACTTTCAGATAATTTTTAATCGGATGTCGGAGGTGTACGTGACTTCCGATTTGGTTGTGAATGAAAAAACCAGCTCGCAATAATACTTGAATCGCCTGCTTGGGACGCATCGGCGGTAATTTTGACATACATCATCAGACCAGTGAGACAGTCAACCGCTCCTGAAGCAAAGATTGCTCGACCGGAATCGGCTCTCGATCTTTTCTCAAGGATTCCAAATGGCAATTAATTGCATCCTTGGCCATATCTTTGGCTTCCTCGAAATTCCGACCATAAGTGACGAGACCGGGTAAAAGTGGCACGGTCACTTGATAGCCACGACCAACTGGCGCATAGACCACCGTGAAAGAGTACATATTTTTAAACAAAGTTTTCTTTATCATAAGTGAATACTAACACAAACTTATTATTTTATAAACCGAAAGGTGGAGAGGATTTGGTCTAACAAATCGTTTCGTTTTTGTGTCTTTTGTCCATTATTTGTGTGTTCGTCAAATGGACTAGCATTAAGCGTAACAGAATTCTGAAACTCGCAACAATTAAGACCGCGCTCGCCCACAGCTGGTTCATACTTATCATTTATAATCATTATCCATCGATATAATTTCCGGAAAAATATTGTTCCACTGAAACATATAAGTTAAAATCTATTGTCAGCTAGGAATCAGGCTTCAGACTTGCCCTCAAAGTTTGCTGGTCCCAATGGATCACCAATACTTACTGGATACTTAAACTCGAAACCATATTTGTCATTACGGTAAGTTTTCCAATTCGTCGTGTCAACACTCGGTGTTGACGAGCTATTATTAGTGTCAGTGGGCACAGTTGTCACTGGAGCAACAGTTTGATTTTTCCACACCGCATAACCGCCTAGGGCTAGAACGGCGAGGATGATAATTAGGACGATGGCCGAGAAACCTTTACTTTTGAACATAAATTAAATTAGCTTGGTTTTTTAATCAGACTTGAGAATTATAGCACGCGCTCATTTATCCCCCTAACACTTGACTTGCCTCGAGAAGTGACTATACTAGAAAGTACAAATGGCTTCGGCCCTCCCCGCAAGGGGTAAAAACATGGATCAGGCGAGTAATTGCCTGATTTTTGTTTTTAAAATTACAAAATCAGCTTCGGACACATCGCCCATCTTATACTTTAATCGTTTTGCATCAATCAACCGAATTTGAGAAAGAATGACCGTACTATTTCCTCCTCGTATCTTAAAAGAGAAGTAGTAACGACCCTGCTTTTGATTTTTCGTCAGTGGTAATACCCAAAGCACTTCGTTATTGAATTTCTTAAGCACGACCACCGGGCGCAGGAACTCCTCACCACGACCATCTTGTTCAAAACCGACATTCTCGCCAAGATAACAAAACCAAACCTCACGCTCTTTGAAAAATACGCGAGGTCGATCATTGTGAACCTCTTTCTTTCTGCTATGCCACTTCTGAAAATCCTTTTGCATGTCTCACAAAACATAAGTCCCCTTCTCGTCATCGCGGATCACGCGGCCACTATCCATGGTAATTACCCGTCGGCCGAGAGCATCGATCACGGATTTGTTGTGCGTAGTCAAGAGTACCGTTGTCCCAATATCGTTAATCTTTTTGAAAATCTGGACTACTTCAAAGGTATTGATCGGATCGAGATTGCCGGTCGGCTCGTCGGCGATCAAAATGTCTGGTTGGTTAACAATCGCGCGGGCAATAGCCACCCGTTGTTTCTCCCCGGCCGAGAGTTGGTGGGGAAAATTCCAAAGTTTGTCTTGTAACCCGACCAACTCAAGAACATGAGGGACGTCGGAAGCAATGTCTCTATCTTCGCGGCCGGCCGCTTCCATCGTAAAGGCAATATTTTCGTAAACCGTCTTGTTTGGCAGAAGACGAAAATCTTGGAAGACACTGCCGATCCGCCGACGGAGATGATGGAGGTTGCTGCGGCCAAGTGTCTGAATGTTGGTCGAATTGAAATAGACCGCGCCCGAGGTCGGGCGCTCTTCCACCAGAATCATCTTGAGCAAGGTAGTCTTACCCGCACCAGAATGACCAACGATTGAAACGAAATCGCCCTGCTCGACAGTAAAAGTCACCTGATCAAGCGCCAACGAATTGTCGTCATATAATTTAGTAACTTTATCGAAAAAAATCATGTTTTAATTCGGCGGCAATAAATTCATCAAGTTCACCAGCAAGCACTTTATCTACTTGCGCCGTTTCCACTCCCGTCCGATGGTCCTTCACTAATTTATATGGGTGGAGAACATAGGAGCGAATCTGACTCCCCCACTCGATATCAGCGGTCTTGCTAATATACATGCCGGCCTCTTTCTTGTACCGTTCCTCTTCCTGACGCCGATAGAGTTTGGCTTTCAAAATATCGAGGGCTTTCTCTTTATTCCGTTCTTGCAATCGTTCGGAATCAGAATGAGCGGCGAGACCAGTTGGTAGATGAACAATGCGCACGGCTGTCTCGCGCTTATTGACATTCTGACCACCAGGGCCGCTAGAACGAGAGAACTCTACTCTCAAATCTCGATCAGAAATATCAATTGTCTTATCTTTCTCAAAACGCGGGATCACCTCAACCAACGAGAAAGAAGTGTGACGGAGCTTCTTGGCCGAGAACGGCGAAACGCGGACGAGCCGGTGAACGCCCGACTCACCCTTTAGTGTACCATAAGCCACCTTTCCTCGCACTTCGAAAGTGAGGTTGCGGTAACCGCCGTGATCATTCTGATTCTCATGAATCAACGAGAGTACGTAACCCCGCCGCAGAGCGAACTTTTGGTACATTTCGAAGAGCATCCTCGAGAAGTCCTCGGCGTCGTCACCACCGGCACCAGAGAAAATAGTGATGATGGCATCACCCTGATCGTATTGGGCCCCCGGGCCACCGATGATTTCCAGTTTAAGTTGTTTATGCTCTTCAATCACCGCTTGAGCTTTAGCTTTGTCCAACCAAAAGTCAGACGCCTGCATCGCCTGTTCCAATTCAACAATTCGTTTTTCTTTATCATTATTCACAGAAGCCGCCTCGCAGGATCGAACTGCGGACCCCCACTTTACGAAAGTGGTGCTCTACCAACTGAGCTAAGGCGGC
>DATDVJ010000024.1:0-2673 GCA_036517595.1 Minisyncoccota bacterium | reverse complement strand
AAGTTTTTTCAAACCGAGATTAAAAAAATAGCGTTGGAGCTTTTGGGCTTTGCTTAACGGTATTTTATAATGGGTAATCATGTAGAAACGCAACCAAAGTAGATACTAATAAGGTTCTTTAGCAAATTGTCCTGTCGGTGATTGAAACGATATTCCATCTCTTTGAGATACAAGTGGAAATTCGACCGACTGACTCCATGATACTGGTACAACCGATGCTTGGCAAACGACCAGAAGCCCTCGATGTCGTTAATGTGCAAATGGTATTTCTACCTGATTTGGTGAACTCGCGCAGATGGCGAATTGTCAAATGCTTGCTGAATCTTTTCAGCGAGCGGTAACTGCGAAAAGAGTCGGTGAAGTAGACACTGCCCTTTCTGGTTTTCTGTTTGATGATGTCAGACATGATTTTTCCCGTTTTGAGAGCATGCCACAATGATATTTTATTATCTCGTGGTTGCAAAGTTACATAATTACCTTATAATGAGACGCATGTATTCCTACGGACTAAAAGCCATTTCGCGCGGGTTCACGCTTATCGAGCTGTTAGTGGTAATTGCTATTATCTCGCTTCTTTCGAGCATCGTTTTAGCTTCTCTCGGTCAAGCCCGAGCGAAGGCCCGAGATAGTAAGAGGGTACAAGATTTAATTCAAGTGCGAAACGCACTTGAATTATATTATGCGGCGGTTGGTTCTTATCCGGCAGATATCGATACTGGAGATCTTGATTTTGGAGAACACAGAGATTGTTGGGAATGCGGTGAAGATTCATTATATGAACCAAATAAGCTTTCTGTTTTGGATAGTTATATCAAGCCGCGTCCCGCCGATCCATCGGTCCCAGCCGCTGGGCGTTTCCAGAGCGGAATCTTACCAGATAAATTTTTCGGTTATTGGTATAAAGTTGATCCAATCAAACAAGCCTACAAGGTTTCTCTCGTTGGTACTGTGGAGGGGGGGGTTGGTAACCCATACACTAATATTCCAACAATCATGATTGACAATGATTTTGCAAAATTGGATGTTTTGTACCCGGGGAGTCCTGTTATTCCCACGATCTCCGTTTCTTCTTGCCCGGGAGCTATGCAATGGAAGGCCTCACTAGATGAAGGCAGTCCTGTAACTGGGTGGCCTTGTTAATCGAATCATGCTAGGGTAATCACTACTGATTATGTCTCAAGATCAACTCATTAGATTGGCCTGTAAGGAGTGCAAGCGCACCAATTATTGGAGCCGGAAGAATCGGAAACTGGTCGAGCGCAAAATTGCGCTTAAGAAGTATTGTCGCTGGTGTCAGAAGCACACGCTTCATCAAGAGGGGAAGAAATAGTAACACTCGGTGTCGCACAAGTTTGCGCAACACCGAGTGTTTAACAACGGGCCCACCCCGACTCGAACGGGGAACGACGCTTTTGGAGAGCGCTGTTTTACCATTGAAACTATAGGCCCTTTCCAATCTTAATTATCTTACCTGATTTTCTAAGAAACACCATCGTTAAACGCTCCGCCTCTCGATAATTTTCTACCCACTGAATTGTTTTATCACGCTTAAACCAGGTCATTTGTCGTTTAGCATAATGCCAAATGACCGTGGAAAGTTGTCTTTCCAAGAACGCCATTTCCAGGGGGTGTTTTTGTTGACGCAAAAATTTCGCCACATAACGATATTCTAGACCGAGCTCGTCTAGTCTTTTCCACGAGACTCCGTTTCGGTGGAGTCTTCTCACCTCGGCGATTAGGCCGTGATTGATCCGGAATTTTAGACGAGCGTCAATCTTTTTCCTCAATTCTTCTGGAGAGAGCTTAATTCCCAACATCAACCAATGCCAAGGGGAACCCTTCACGGAAGGGTTCCCCTTGATTACCAAAGACGGAACACGACCTAACATTGTAGTAATCTCGATCGCTCGAATGAGTCGTCGGCGATTATACGGATCAATATTTCCGGCTCGTTTTGGATCAAGTCGTTTTAATTTTAGATATAATTGACGGTCGTCCAGCCTATCTAATTGTTGTCGGAGTTTGGGGTTGGGGGCGATTGGTGGGAGAATTAGATTATCGCGCAGGGCATTAATATAGAAGCCGGTGCCACCGCAAACAATCGGTGTCTTTTTTCGTTGAATAATATTTTCCAGCGCGAGCTTTGCCAATTTTTGGTATTGCGCCACGGTGAAAGATGGACGCTTGGGGTTAGCCACATCGAGCAAATAATGCGGGACCCCTTTCATCTCCCGTTTAGTAATTTTTCCACTACCGATGTTTAGTCCGCGATAAACTTGTCGCGAATCGGCGGAAATCATCTCGCCATTGAATTGTCGCGCGAGCCGGACGGCGAGCGCGGATTTACCACTGGCAGTTGGGCCAACGACGGCGATAACTTTTGTTCCCACGAATGCCCCCGGCAGGAATTGAACCTGCATCACCTCCTTCGGAGGGAGATATTCTATCCGTTGAACTACGGGGACGCATTGTCATACTATCAACATTGGAGTTTACTGGCTATTTCTTCCAATAATCTATTTCTGTAATAAATTTGGTTCAAGACTAGCATAGCTCTCCGCAGGAGCTACAATAGTCTTGTATGGCAACACGAAAAAGGTATTTGGCCCGTTCCAAAGTTTCCAACGCCCACTGCCGTGAATTTTTGAGATATTTCGCTCTTGATCTAACGGC
>DATDVJ010000023.1:0-3092 GCA_036517595.1 Minisyncoccota bacterium | reverse complement strand
CGGATAGTCGTCGCGCCAATCATCCGTAGTTCACCACGCGCGAGGGGCGGCTTCAACATATTGGAAGCGTCGATCGCCCCTTCGGCGGCCCCGGCGCCGATGATGGTGTGAAGTTCATCAACAAAAAGAATTATTTTCCCTTCGGCTCGTTCGATCTCCTTCACGATATTCTTCAATCGCTCTTCGAATTCACCGCGATACTTCGTCCCGGCAATCAGCAAACCAAGATCGAGAGCGACAATTTCCTTTTGACGAAGCGACTCGGGGACATCCCCTTTGGCAATCCTGATTGCGAGTCCCTCGGCGATCGCTGTTTTGCCAGTCCCCGCTTCACCGATCAGAATCGGATTATTCTTCGTCCGTCGCGAGAGAATCTCCATGATCCGCTGAATCTCTTCTTCTCGGCCAATTACCGGATCAAGTTTATCCTTGCGACCAAGTTCCGTCAGATTTTTAGTATATCGTTCAATCGCTCGGAACTTTTTAACTTCGCCGACATCGCGAATTTTCCCTGACCGGAGTTCCTCCAGCACTCGCAGAACCCGATCTTTAGTCACCCGGAAACGCGTCAGAATCTCGTGAGCTTGATTAGGCATCTCGAGAAGTCCCAAAACTAAGTGCTCGACCGAAACGAATTCATCTTGCAGATTGGCGGCGATCTTACCGGCGACATCAAACACGCGGACCAATTCCGGCGCTAGATAGAGCTGGTACGCCGGCGCGAGCACCGCCCCGCTCTCGGCCCCCTCGAGATGGTCGATCACATAATCAGTCAACATGATCGTATCCACCTCAATCTTGTCGAGAATTGAAGCAAAAACGCTCTCTTCTTGGAGAAGCAAGGCGGCCAAGAGATGTAATGGATTAACCTGATTCTGCCCACGTTCAATCGCCAACTCTTGCGTTTTGCGAATAGCTTCTTTGGCCTTCGAAGTAAAATTTTGAAATGGTGGCATAGATAAAATTAATATTATTTAAGCATCTTCAGAGCGGCCGTTATCGTCTCCACGGACACGGCAAGACTAGCCCCTCGACTCATACCAACAACCTCTCCCTTGATGTTCATCAGGGGGCCGCCCTGATTCTCCGCACTCGCGGCATTCGTCACAATCAAAGGCGAAGATGAAGCCGAGGTTGAGGCACTAGTAGATAGCAGGCTCGAAACAATTCCCACCGAGACATTAATATCCGGGCGATCT
Source organism: Minisyncoccota bacterium (assembly GCA_036517595.1). Taxonomy (GTDB): domain Bacteria; phylum Patescibacteriota; class Minisyncoccia; order Phycocordibacterales; family JACOZG01; genus JAGVGK01. The sequence goes on along the minus strand of DATDVJ010000023.1, from coordinate 1,893 downwards.
GAGTAACCGAGAACAACAATCGTCTGTCCGATGGCGGGAGCGGTTTTAGCAAAAGTTAATTTCGACCACTTATTGTCTCCGCCTACTGGCGTGGTCGGCTTGAAAAAACTAAGTTCGCTCACCGGTGTCGATGACGCGAGTAAGGTCAACGGAACCGTGTTACCGTCGGCGAGCACCGCTTGGTAAGTGGTAGTGCTCGCCGCGGCGGCGACGGCCGCGGCACTGCCGACAATCATTCCCTCAGCGGAAATAATAAATCCTCCGGTCACAAAGATCTCGCTATTACCAGCATCAAGCACGCGCACCACCCCGGGGGTCGTGCCGTTGATCACCTTTAGAATTAATTCCTCTTCTGTCACAATGACCGGCACCTCTTTAATCACCGGCGGGGGTGGCGCGCCGGGCACAACCTTCTCCACCGTCCGCTCGACAATCCGATTGATCGTCTGAGTCACCCCCGGCGGCGCTTGATCAAGAAGCGTGACAGTAACAATCCCCGTGGCAATCGAGGTCACGAAACTCACCAAGAGAACAAGAAGAACGATCTGATTCTTATTTAATTCCTCCATTTTCATCGTTTTTTTATTTTTTGTTCTACCAATAGAATACAATAATGGGTTCTAATCTGTCAATCCTGAAGCTACCTGTGGCCAATTGATAATATTGAAAAAAGCGTCAACGTATTCAGCCCGGCGATTCTGGTACTTGAGATAATAGGCGTGTTCCCAAACGTCAAGCCCCAAGATTGGGGCTTGACCCGCTGAAAGCGGGGTGTCTTGATTGGGCGTTGTGGTAATCGCGAGGAAGCCGTCACCCTTTTTGACCAACCAAGTCCAACCCGAACCGAAACAACCGAGAGCTGTTTCTTTGAATTGTTTTTCAAACTCCCCCACACTCCCAAAATTTTTCTCCAGTAAGATTCGAACTTTCTCTGTCAAAGTCGAACCTTGACTATTAATAGGCGCTAGAATATTCCAGAAGAAAGAATGATTCCAATGCCCCCCGCCGTGGTTACGCACTGCTTGACGAATTGCCTCCGGCACCGCGGCCAAATCGCCAAGCAATTCCTCTAACTTTTTATTTTGTAATTCTGGAAATTTCTCCAGCGCGGCATTCAGTTTATCAATATATGACTGATGATGTTTGCCGTGATGCAACCGCATTGTCGCCTCATCAAGGTAAGGCTCGAGCGCGTTATAATCGTAGGGTAATCGGGGTAAGAAATGCATAATTTTATTTTCTTTTATAAATCTTTGATCGATGCTCAATTGCGACGACTTTAATTTCTCGGTCAACTAGCATTATTTTATAAACGATTCGATAATCCCCGATACGTAATTTAAAATAACCACTCCAATTATCACTCAAACCAACCGGGTTAATCTTTTCAAAATTTTTCGAAAGCCAATCTAGTTTCTCCCCGACTCTGATCTTTAAACTTTTGTCCAGCTTGACAAAATCTCGCTCCGCGCTCTCATCAAAATTAACATGCCAATCCTCCATAACACATCACTCCAAGTATTTTCTTTTAATTTGATTGAGGCTGATAGTTCTACGACGTTTTGTGTTTTCATACCTAAGCAACCTTTTTTTGAAATTCTCGGTTAGCTCTAGGCCAAAATCGGGATCAGCCAAAACCTGTCGGACCGATTCAGCCACAGTCATTCTGACCAAGCTAATGATTCTCCTATCCTCGATAGATTGGGTCATGGGCAGATTCTATCACAGATCGGTCATTTCACCAAAAATAATTGCTTCGCCAAAACCTCCAATGTGTCGCGCAGACTCATGAGCACCGCGGCATATTGGGTTGAAGAATCTACCTGTGACTTTGAAGTAGAAAGGATCTGGAAGAGATTGTCACTGCGATCAGAAATGAATTGCCCATCAATA
>DATDVJ010000022.1:0-16223 GCA_036517595.1 Minisyncoccota bacterium | reverse complement strand
ATAAAATGGCTGTTTACTATTAGCAAAATAGAGCGAAGCAAGAAATCTAACATGGTCGCGACGATCAAGAAAAGTCTGACGTTTGTCGAAACCACGATTGTAGAGATGATAATATTCTCCTGGGGCAAAAGAGAATTTTCTCGCCATACACCCACAATTTTATACCCACCACTCTTCATGTCAAGGCTTAGCCTTGCCGGAGGCTATCCTATAGCCTTGCCGGAGGCTAAGTGAGAAAATTAAGAACACACACCGCTAGCAGCCACCACTGAACCCACTTTTGCAACACCAGAACTATCTACACAAAAAGTGGTGGAATCTGCAAGCGTTGCAGACACAGCCCAAGCTGAAGGAGCAGTAGCTGAACTAGCGCTACAATTCACAGTAGAACCCTGGGTAGTAACCGCTGCAGATAACACAGCCAAGGGTGCACCAGGCGCGTTGCTTGTAATATCGGCTGCATCAGCATTATCACAAATACTATCCGGATAGGAAGTGGTAAAAGACAACTCTGCCTCTGCTCTCATAGACGACAGACTCGATGTAGCTGAAGCAACTCTTGCCTTCGTCCTCGCCGTACCCAAACTCGTCAGCACAATCCCCGACAGGATACCAATGATCGCGATGACGACGAGCAACTCGATTAATGTGAAACCGGAAGCAGCTTCTAGCTTATAGGTTCTAGCTTTTAGGAAATTCAGATTCATAATTATAATTTAATAAACTTATTTAATAATCTCGACTGTTTTAATAATAACATTATTAGACCGCGAAGCCTAACTCCCGCTCAACCTTGACCAACCGCTTCTCGTGGGTAACGAAGATATCGAGGCGGCGATCTAGATTACTCAAGCGGTTTTCGACCCCACCGAACCGATCGTCTATCTTCTCAAATTCTACCTTCATTTTACCGAACTCGCCATCTACTTTCTTAAACCTAGTGTGAACCTCGTCAAAGCCGAGCTTGGTAGCTTTAGCCAAACGACTGATATCGTTCTGGAGATCCACAATGTCCGTTTTCAAGCCAACAATGTCGGTTTTATCGGCCTTTTTAGATAATTCCGATCGGACAGCCAGAAAACCTTTTTCGACCAGATTGGATAAGCGGTCCAAAGAACCGGACAGGTGATCTAAAGTTATCGGCTTCTTATCAACCAACTTAGGCATCGCCTATTATAGCACCCTGACAAGAAAAGCAAACAACTGTGGATAAGGGGGGTAGCTTCTAGGGATTAGCTTATAGCTTTTAGGGAAAATCAGCTCTTCTTTCCTAGAAGCTAGAACCTAACAGCTAAAAGCTACCTAGATTCCCTGCGCCAAATTGTAAATCGGGAGAAGCACCGAGGTCAAGAGGACACCGACCATAAGGCCCAAAAGTACGATCATCGCCGGCTCGATCAAGTCAACGAGCGTCTTGATCTCATTATCCACCTCGCGCCGATAAAAGCGCGCGAGAGTTTCTAAGACGAAGCCGAGTTTCCCCGACTCCTCACCAACCTTCATCATCTGCACCATGATATTCGGAATCTCGGGATATTTATACATAATCCCCGAAATGAGATTGCCGGATTTGAGGCTAATCGAGGATTCGGTCAGGATTCGCTTATAAACATCGTTATCGACCACCTCGGCGGTGATCTCGAGCGCCCGCACCATCGAGATACCCGAGGTGAGCATGGTCGAGAGGTTATCGGCAATACGCGAGAGATAAATCTTGCGATAGAGATTACCGATATAGGGCACCGAGAGTTTGAAACGTGAGACGCTCTCCCTCCCCACCACAGTCGTCATATAACGGTGCAAGAAGATAAATAGAATGGCGATAAGAATGAAAAGGAAGATGCCATAATGGCGCACCAAATCGCTCAAACCAATCACCACTCGCGTATAAATCGGGATCTCCTGGCCAGTCTCTTGCAAGATCGCAGTGAGTTTCGGAATGACGAAAGTGAGCATTAAGATCATCACGGCAATGAAAGAAACGATGATGAAGATCGGATAAATGAGCGCGTTCTTGGCTTTAGAGATAAGTTCGTAAGTGCGTTCGAGATAATCAGCGAGGTAGTTGAAGTTGTCTGAAATCTTACCCGATTCCTCGCCAGCCTCAATCATGTGAACATAGAAGTTGGAGAAGACTTTGGGATGCTTCCCCATCGCTTGCGAGATTGGCGTCCCCGACTTAATGTCATCCGTCACTTCGGTCAGCACTCGAGATAAGATCGGGTTGTCGGACTCGGCGGCGAGCATCCGGAAAGCGGCCAGCGCCGAGACTTTGGCCTCGAAGAGGGTGGCGATCTGCCGCGACATGATGACCACATCTTTAGTCTTCACCCGGCCACCGATGTGCTTGGAGAGAAAGGAACCGGTGCCTTCGGCCGAAATGTCAACGATCACGAGCCCGCGGCGTTGGAGGGAAGCGATCGCCAGATTAACATTCGGGGCGTCGATCGTCCCGCTCTGGGCCTCCCCCTCTTTGGTCATCACTTGGTAGTTGAAAATCATAGATAGGTTTTAGCTTTTAGCTTTTAGCTTTTAGGAAATCCTAGAAGCTAGAACCTAACAGCTAGAAGCTTATCATAGTAAGCGGTCGAGGCCTTTGGGGTTGAAAGAGTAGCGATAGGCACTCTCAGCCGAGATCTCGCCTCGCGACACCAGCTCGGCGAGGGAATGATTGAGATCAACCATTCCCTCTTCCGACCCCGTCTCGATCACCACATCAATCTCCGGTGTTCGCCCCTCGCGGATCAAGTTGGCAACGGCAGTGTTATTGAGGAGAAGTTCGTGCGCTGGGACGAGACCGCCGGAGACGCGCGGGACGAGCCGTTGAGAGAAAATACCAAGGAGCGAGCCTGCCAACTGGACCCTGATCTGGCGTTGTTGATTGGCGGGGAAGGAGTCGATAATTCGGTCAACGGTCTGGGCGGCCGAGTTGGTGTGGAGAGTGGAGAGAATGAGGTGACCAGTCTCGGCCGCCGTCACCGCCGTCGAGATCGTTTCGGGGTTGCGCATCTCGCCAATCATCGCCACATCCACATCCTGACGAAACATCGAGCGCAGGGCGGTGCTAAAATCGTGAGTATCGAATCTCACCTCACGCTGATCAATAATCGAGCGATCATTAGTAAACATGTACTCAATCGGATCCTCGATGGTGATGATGTGCTCGGCCCGCTCATGATTAATGAGTTCAACCATCGCCGCGAGCGTCGTTGATTTACCCTGACCAACGGGACCGACAACCAAGAAGAAACCCTGCTGGCGGCGAGTGAACTCGGCTAGCTGTTCCGGTAAATTAAGCTCAACTAAAGTTTTGATCTTGATTGGGATCAGACGAAAAGCAACCCCAACGAAACCTTTTTGAAAAAAAGCGTTGCAACGGAAACGAATCCCTTCCGGCAAACTGTACGAGAAATCAATTTCTTTTTTCTCTAAGAAAAGCTTTTGATTCTCCTCGCTTAAAACTTCCATCACCATACCCATGGTATCGTCGGCGGTTAGAATCGGCTTCTTAACAATCGGGATCAAATCGCCGGAGACACGAATCGTTGGATGACCACCCACCGTTAAGTGAAGATCGGACGCTCCCTCCTTAGCGACAATCACAATCAGATCATCGAGTTCGCGCTTGAAATCGGTCATGGCTTTGGCCTTGGTTTAGAAATATGTTGGGCAATCTCGGTGACTTTGGCCACCACCTCCGACGGCGTGGCCGAAGCTTTGACGATATAACCATCAACCCCGAGAGACAACGCCTTCTCGATATCCTCTTTTTGCCCCAGATTGGAGAGCACAACTAACGCCGACCCGGCGCGACAACCTTGTCGCTTTAACTCCTCAATCAGTTGAAAGCCATCCATAACCGGCATAATGATATCTACCAAATAAATATCCGGACGCCAGTCGCCGCTTATCTTCTTGAGCGCTTCTTCAGCACTACTCGCGCTCTCGAGTTCGAAACCGCGCTCGGAGAACTTGATCGAGTACATGTCGAGCAAAAATTTGTCGTCATCAACAATTAGAATTTTCATACCCATTATTATACCTTATTATACCGCTAAGTTCTACAACTTACTAACCTCCTCAAAGGGGACAATTCCAGCGAAGGCCTTGAGTAGGGCGTCCTCGCGCATCGTCACCAGACCATTTCCTCTGGCCACTCGGTGAATCTCGGCGTCAGAAGGATTGGCGAGAATCACCCGCTCGAGCTCGCGGGTCATCTCCATCACTTCAAAAACGGCGATTCGCCCCTTGGTTCCACCCGGGCAAGTGGCCGACCGCCGCGCCCGATAAATTGACTCCGGGATCTTGATCGTCTGTTTAATTTGCTCGGGGATGTCGGCCAGCTCTTTCTCGACCATCACCTTAATCCCGCCATCGATCGCCACCGTTTCTTTAGAGTCTTCACATAGCGTTGGCACCAAACGTTGAGCAATCGCCATAATTAAAGTGGCGGGGATAAGATACGGTTCCACTCCCATATCAATTAACCGCGGGATAACGCCGGCGGTGTTATTGGTGTGCAGGGTGGCAAAAACCAAGTGGCCCGTCAGCGAGGCCTGAACCGCGAGCTTGGCGGTTTCACCATCGCGGATTTCCCCCACCATAATGATGTCCGGATCTTGACGCAGGATTGACCGAAGACCGTTAGCAAAAGTGTAATTAATCTCCGGACGAACTTGCGACTGGTTGATCCCGGGGATATTGTACTCGATCGGATCTTCGAGTGAGACCGCGTTATTCTTCTCCTTATCAATCTCATTCAACATGGCATAGAGCGTCGTCGTCTTACCGGAACCGGTCGGTCCCGTAACCAAAATGAGTCCGTAGGGACGCTTGGCCGCGGCCCGCAAAAGATTAAGGTTCGACTCATTAAGGCCGAGGGAGGGTAGGGTGAGAAGCGTTTTCTCCGGATCAAGAATACGAATCACCACCTTCTCGCCGAAATAGGTTGGCAAAGTGGAAACTCGGAAATCAATTTTGCGATCTTCGATCCGCGCGGAGAAACGCCCGTCTTGCGGCTTACGTCGCTCGTCGAGCTTCATGTTAGTCAGAATTTTGATCCGGGCCACCACCGCATCGTGAACTGAACCGGGGAGAAAAAGAGAGGTATAGAGTGCGCCGTCGACGCGAAAACGCACTTTGACTTTATCGCCAACTGGTTCAATGTGAATATCAGAGGCATTACCAGAAGTGGCATGCTGAAGAATGACGGCGACGATCTTAGTCACCGGTGCCTCTTCAATAATCTTGGCTTCCTCAATGATAATCGGCGCCTTCTTGACCGTCGCCACCTCCTCCGCTTCGGTCTTAATCTCAACATCAAGATCACTTAGAGCCTTCGAGACTTGAGTGGTCAGCCCCTCATAACTCTGAAGCACATTATCGAAACTGACTTGGGAAATCTGGAAAATTTTATACGGCAAGCCTAATTTCGAAGCAATGAACTGGAGTGCATCGCGCGCTTCAAGATTATTGGGGTCAAGCATTCCGACCTCAAGAACACCGTCAGTTTGGCCGATCGGGACAAATTGATAATAGGACGCTGAATTACGGGAGACATAATTAAGAACATCCGGCGAGATCTTGTGATCGCGCGGGATGTCGCGAACGGGAATGGTTCGACTGACAGTATCCTGAACCATAATTTTAGAGATTGGGTGGCGTGGTGGCGGGCCGAGTAGAAGTTGATGTTGTCGTAGACAAGGGAGCAAAAAAGTCGAACCCGGTCGGAGAGAAAGGATTACGGCGGCCCTTCGGTTCAGGAACTAATTCTACTCGGAAATTAATTAGGCTCTTCCAAGCTGGTGAGGTGAAGAGATCGCTGTTTAATTTAACTCCCTGCAAACGTTGCAGGAGACGGATAAACTCATCATCGGCGGCCGACGAAACGGCCGCGGTCGAACCATAACCCACACCGACGGCTTCCAAGCCAGGAGTGTCGCTCGCCGATTGAGACGGGACGAAGATATAACGATAGAGGAAGAAGGCCATCGCGAAAATAAGGAGGATGATTAACGATTTAATGATGAGGCGAGAAGACATAAAAATTATTTCAACCAATAAGTGCGTAAACTAATTTTATAATCGTAATTATTCTTGTCGTTCCCCGTGAACGACAACGACTCGAGATCGACAATCCGCAGGCTGTGTTCAAGATCATTTAAGAATAATTTCAAAACTTCATACGACGAACTAACCGAAAACGAGATCACCACCGAACTCTTATCCAGAGTTTCTCTCCCCGCCGGAGTATTCGGCTGATTACCCGAGGTCGAATTGGGGTCGGCTTCTTTAGCAATACTTGGATTCCTGACGGTGAGCCCGCGCTTCTTGGCGATGTTGTTGATATCAATGATCAACCGAACATTGTCGATGTTGTTGGGTAAAAGTTGCCTGAGACTCTCAAGGTCACTCTCAGCCATCGCATTCTGTAGATCAAGAAGTTCCCTCTGCCGGCTCTTGAGCTTGTTGGCGTTTTCGAGCGCAGTGGTAAGCTCAAGACGCTTGGCTTTGAGGATATCAATCTCTTCTAGCACCGGTGTGGTGAAATAGAAAAACGAAACCAGCGCCAAACCGATAATTAAAATGGGGGTAAAGAGACGAATCATAGGACTAGATTTTTAAGATAGGAGAAAAGCGACGGAGCAAGAGTCAGCTTCAGAGTAAAACCCACATTGCCAGCTTGATCGGCATTCACATCAGAGAAAACGAAGGTCTCGATTAAGCCCAACGCTTGATTGTTGGCAAACTCGATCGACTGAAGAGCCACGCCCTCATAACTCTTGGCGACACCTCTAAGATCAAGGGTGTTCCCCATTTGATTGAAACTGGTGTACTTAATAGACTGAAGGGTTTGCTCTTCAATAAAGCGCAAAACGGGCAAAAGTGTTTTATGCTGATCGACAATTTCGGTCGCCCGACGCAATTGCCGATCTAAAGTCTCGAAACGAATAATCGAATCTGGGTTCAGGGTCTCACGACGACGAGCCAGGGAAGCAAGCAGACCACAACCCTGAAGAGCTTCACCAGACTCGGATGGGCAAGGCCGTTCAATCTCGTCCGTCAAGAAAAAGCGATAGGCGTAAGCACCACCAAGAAAAAGTAAAGCGATGATTAAGACAATCAGCGATAAGAGAAGGAACAAACCCATCGGCTGGCGAACCGCTCGCGGTCCGACCGACAACGTCTGCTTGGGAATAAATGATGATTGAATATCTTTTTCCATTTTAATTAACCGAGCTCCTCGAGATGACGGAGGGCTAAACCCATAGCGACAGCGAACCCAGGCCCAGAACTACTAAGGACTGCATCAAGGAAAGCCGGATATTCTACCTGCTCAAAGGGATTCCCGAGCGTCACTGGCACCTCGAAACTCCGGCTAGCGACGTCAAGAATTCCCTTGAGAAGCGCCCCACCGCCAATCAAAATGATTTTACTAATTGCTCGCCCTTGTTTGTGCTGATAAATTGTGAGCACCTTGGTAACTTCCGAAAAAATGTACTCGACGATAGTGCTAACAAGCCCGATAACCCGCTCGCCCTCCACGGTCTCCACCAAACCGACCCGCCGCTTGATCTCCTCGGCCTTGGCAAACTCAACCCCGAGCGATCGTGAGATAGAAAGGGTAATATCTTGCGACCCCTTGCTCACCGTATGCGAGAGACGAACCACACCGTAATCAACAATCGCCACTTTGGTCGTACCCGCCCCAAGATCAATAATCACTGTCGGCGACAAGTCGCCGCCGAAAACGGAGCGAAGCGCACCGAAAGTCTCAATCTCAAAGAACGACACTTCTCGACCAAGAGCTTTCATCACGCTACGATATTGACCGATGATATCGTGATGAATGGCGGCAAGGAGCACTTCAACTTGCTTGCGCTCGACCACTTCCTTGCTTTCCGACACTCGTGGAATCACCCACCAATCGAGTTCGACTTCTGAAATCGGGACTGGGATATACTTGCGCGCTTCGATCGGCACCACCTTCTCAAGCTTGGCGCGACCAACATCGGGCAACTCCATGATGATAAGGAGACTCGAGCGCAAAGGAATCGCCACCGAGGTCAATTGGGTATTAACATTGGCCTCGGTAAAAAGGTCCCGCAAGGTTTCGACGAGTTTTGGCTCTGCGAGATTGGTGACTTGGCCGACCGCTAGATCACCATAAGGACCAAGGGCAATCTCGCCATAGGTCTCGAGGATAGCTTGTCCCTTTTCTCGCCGAAGTTGAACCGCCTTGATCGAAGAGTGCCCGATATCAAGACCAACAACTCGACCCTCTTTCTTCTGCCAAAGATCAGTTGCCCCGAGGTGAAATAATTTCTGGAACGGATTTGCCATAGCTATTGCGGAAATAGTATAGCATGGGTAAAATTATATCACATCCGTCACCGGACTTTATCCACACATGTTTAATCGAACTTTAAACGCTCTGCTTAATCTCCTCCTCCCACATCATTGTTTCGGTTGCCAGGAGCGCGGCACCGTACTCTGCGAGCGGTGCGCGAATGAGCGCGAGCTAGCCGATCCGCTTGATAACCTAAACACTCATGCCCCTTTTGCTTATCGCGACCCAGTGATTCGAAGGATGATCTGGGCCCTCAAGTATCGCGGTGGACAAACGATCGGAATGGCTCTGGGCGGACGACTCTATGATTATCTGCTTGAAGAATTGGCCGGGGCAAGTGAGTTTGACGGCAATGATCCAAACTTTCTGATCATCCCGATCCCTCTCACGCGAGCGCGAACCCGCGAGCGCGGCTTCAATCAAGCGGTGACAATCGCCCGTGGTCTGGTGAGGCGAAATCTCGCCAGGCGGAATGGCACTAGTAATTTCATCATTGCCGAAAATATTCTTCGGCGCACTCGCGACACTGGTAGTCAAACTGTGATTAAGGCACGCGCCAAACGACTGGCAAACATGAGACATGCTTTTGCCGTGATTGATCCAGTAATCGTGCGCGGGAAACAAATTATTGTCGTGGATGATGTCATCACCACCGGCGGGACAATGAATGACGCGCGACGGGCGCTCACGGCGGCCGGAGCGAAGATCGTCATCGCCGCCGCCGTGGCACATGGGTAAAGGATATGCTAAGATCTGATCTGGTAAGGATCCTTGATTAAACTTTTTTCCAATCTAACGAAAAGGAGAACTCGAATGGCTATTTATGAGCCCCCGCCAGAACCAAAGGTTTGCCTCAAGTGTGGCGGTTCAATCTATTATAAGGATGGTTCGCCACCCCCACCATCGGATGAATATCATCAAAGGTGTCCGTGTTGTATAATCATTGGCCCAGGACATCGACCATTTTGGGTGTTAGACGAAGAGAATCATGTTTGTCAAAATCCGCCCAACAAAAAAGTGATTGCTAAAGAAAGACAGAGGATCAGGCGGGATCCGCTGATGCAACACTTGAAAAAACAGCTTGACAAAGCAATCAAGAAAAAGGGGGTGGAAAAATAGTCATCGGTCATGATCACCAAGCCATTCGTCGACACGGATGGCTTTTTGTTCCTTTTTAATTTATGCTAAGTTGTGTAACTTTGGAGGAGTGCCGGAGCGGTCAACGGAACGGTTTGCTAAACCGTGGACCTCTTAAAGGGTCCCGTGGGTTCGAATCCCACCTCCTCCGTTTTTGAAAATATCACAACCCCTCCACACGATTTTTTCTGGGGCAGAAAGACTTGAATTTGACAGGGGGAAGTGCTAGCCTAACTTTATGCCGGTTAAAAGAAAAACATCTTCGGAAACAATCTCCGCTGATATTGAAACCACGGCCACCCCCCCGTCGTCGGTGGCCAAAAGGCAAGATTTAAGCAAAACAGCGGCTCTAGATATACTCAAGGGGCAATTAGCGCAAAGAATTGCGGTAGTTTTTGATTTATTAACTCAAGAGGTCAACTCGATTGAAATAGAGAAGCACAAACAAAAACAGCAAGAGGAAGAAGAGAATTTGAACTTACTCCTCGCCCAGAAAAAGAAACGAGCCGAGTTTGAAGAAAAAATAGAAAACGAGAAGCAAACTTTTGAAAAAGAAAAGGCTCACCAAGAGGTGGAGTGGCGATTGCGAGCGGATGATTTACAAAAAAGGGAGACGGACTTGGCTAGCTGGCGAAAACAAGTGGAAACTTTTCCCCAAGAATTAAACCAGCGTCTAGCTGAAGTAATAAAACAAACAACCGCTGAACTTAAAAAAGATTTTGAGACCGAGAAAAAACTTCTGGCCCAAAAATATGACTTGGATCTTAAATTACTAAACCAACAGGTAATCGCCCTGCAATCCAATCTCAAACTTCAAGAAAAAGAAAACCAGTCTTTGAAACTAGAACGGACTAGGGCCATGGACCAAATGAAGGACCTAGCCGTGGCGGTAGTTCGCGGCCGAGAGAAAGATTTGCCGTCTTCTGTTGAACCAATTCCTTAGTCTCCTCCCCCAGATTCGGACTGGTGATTCGTGATAAGATAAACGGGAGTTTATGCCGTCGTCGACACCACAATCACCAGCGCTATCTTGGTCAACGAAAACGATTCCTCAAATCCTTAGTGAGTTGCGGTCTCACGAGCGTGGCCTCACCAAGGAAGAGGCCGCCAGTCGTCTCCGCGACTTCGGCCCCAACAAACTCCCCGAAAGTAAGACCGCTGGTCTCGGAATTATTTTTTTCCGACAATTCCGAAGTCCACTGATCTACATTCTCTTCGTGGCGGCCGGCATTATCTTCGCTCTCGGTGAAACAATTGATGCCTCGATCATCTTCGTCGTTCTTATTTTCAACGCGGTCGTCGGGACAATTCAAGAGGGTCGGGCCCAGAATGTACTGGCCGCTCTTAAAAATTTTGCCGAGACCACCGCCGCCGTCTGGCGTGATGCGAGAGAATTGGTCATCCCCGACACTGAAGTCGTCCCGGGAGATATTATTGTGTTACAAGAGGGTGAGAAGGTCCCAGCTGATGCCCGAATTATTTTTGCCAATACGCTCAAGATTGACGAAGCGAGTCTTACTGGCGAGTCAGAACCAGTAATGAAGGTTGATGTGGTCAGGCCAACGGATAAGAAAAACATGGTCTTTAAGGGCACCCATGTTCTAAGCGGGAATGGTACAGCCGTCGTCGTCGCGACTGGCAAAAAAACCGAGATCGGCCAGATCGCCGAGAAAATCTCGACCATCGACACCGAGATCCCCCTCAAGGTGAATATTCGTTATCTCTCGCGCGCAATTATCATTATCGTCGGAATAATCAACGTCGGTCTAATCACCCTCGGAGTTTTCTCGGGCAAGCCGCTAAAAGAGATGTTTACCACCGCGGTTGCCCTTTCGGTCTCAGTTATTCCCGAAGGTTTGCCGATTGTGATGACTCTGGTCCTCGCAACCGGCGTGCGCCGAATGTCGAAACGTAATGTCCTGATCAAACGACTGCAGGCGGTTGAAGCGCTGGGTCAAACCGAGGTCATTGCCGTAGACAAAACGGGAACCTTAACCAATAACGAGATGGTAATCCAACGGGTCTATGTGGCGGGAAAAAGTTTCGAAATCACCGGTAGCGGTTATGGGGCGAAAGGTGAAGCCACTTTCGAAGGGAAAATCATCGATCCTCTTAATCATCCGGAACTACTCTTTAGTGGAAAGATTGCCGCCTTCTGCGCCAACGCCAAACTCTCCTTCGTGGAAGAGAGCGGGAATTGGAAAATTGCTGGTGATCCGACTGAAGCGGCGATGCTTGTCTTCTCGGAGAAAATCGGCTTCCAGCGCGAAGCGCTGGAACGAGAAGCACCAAAAATCTTCGAGCTCCCCTTCGATTATAAACGAAAATATCATGCCACCGTCTGGGCGGTGGAGAAGAAAAATTTCCTTGTCGTCGTCGGCGCGCCGGAGAAAGTGCTTGAACTCTGTAAACACACTTGGCACGAAGACAGGATCGAAAGTTTTAATAAAGATAAACGGGAAGAACTCGAGACCGTGTTCCACAAGTTAGCTCAAGGAGGCTTCCGTGTCGTAGCCTATGCGATCAATCGAGACAGTAGCCGGAGCCTTGATCCAAACGCGATGCCACCACTTACCTTCGTCGGCTTCTTCGGTATGCACGACGCTCTGCGGCCAGAAATAAAAGAGGCGATGGCCCGAGTCAGAGCGGCCAACATGGATGTCGTGATGATCACCGGCGATCACAGTCTCACCGCTAGGGCGATCGCCAAAGAAGCTAAGATCTGGCAAGAAGGCGACAGTGTTATCGCCGGCGAAGAAATCGAGTCCATGTCTGACCAAGAACTCGCCAAGAAACTTGCGCGCACTTCAGTCTTCGCCCGAGTTACGCCAGAACATAAATTACGAATCATCCAAGCCTACCGCCAAGCAGGCAAGATTGTAGCCATGACCGGCGATGGCGTGAACGACGCCCCCTCCCTCGTCGCTGCCGATCTCGGCGTGGCCATGGGGAAGATTGGCACCGAGGTGGCAAAAGAAGCCTCTGATATTATCCTCCTCGATGATAACTTCTCGAGCATCGTTGCCGCGGCTGAGGAAGGCCGCGGCATTTACAAAACGATTAAAAAAGTGATTCTCTACCTTTTCTCCACCAGCGTTGGCGAGGTGTTAGTTATCACTGGCGCCCTCGTGCTGGGGTACCCCCTGCCTCTCCTCGCCGCCCAAATCATTTGGCTTAATTTGGTCACTGACGGTTTCCTCGATGTCGCTTTGGCCATGGAACCGCAAGAGGGCAACTTGATGCGGGGTAAATTCGAGCGGCCGAAGAAGTGGCTGGTAGATGGATTGATGACCCAAAGGATGATCCTCATGTCTTTGCCGATGGCGATCGGGACACTTTACCTCTTCGGCAAATATTTCGAGACCGATTTGGCGAAGGCTTGGACAATCTCACTGACCCTGCTCGCGGTGTTCCAATGGTTCAATGCCTGGAATTGCCGCTCGGAGAGCCGATCCATCTTCCAGATGAATCCATTTTCCAATCGGTTTTTAGTCGGGGCGACAGCGATAATCATCACTCTCCAACTCGCTGCCCTTCATCTCCCTTTTCTTCAAAGGATCCTCCATACCACGCCACTCTCGCTTAACGAATGGCTAACGATTATTCCCATTGCCGCCTCAATTATCCTGATCGAAGAAATCCGCAAATTCTTCTACCGTTTCCATTTTCGCCATAATTTGCTAACATAGACTATGCTTAAAATATCGAAACAGCGCGGGGCAATCGGAGTGATTATTGCCGTGGTTATAATTGTTGCCATGGGCGCAATTTTCTTCGGGGTGAGAAGTGCGGCTCAACCGGGACCGCTTGATAGCTTCGCCCAATGCTTAAAAGATAGAGGGGTGATTTTCTACGGCGCCTTTTGGTGTCCACATTGCCAAAACCAGAAAAAATTATTCGGCCGATCGGAACGGCTTCTTCCTTACGTTGAGTGTTCGACCGCCAATGGCCAAGGGGTGCTCCCAATTTGCCGCGAGGCGGACATTACCGGTTACCCAACCTGGGTCTTCCCCGACGCGTCGCGCGAGAGCGGTGAAATCCCGCTCGAGACTCTCGCCGAGCGTAGCGGTTGCCCATTGTTGACGGCAGGGACGACTACTAGCACGGATGATACCGTGGCAAACGCGACCACCACCTCACCTCAACCCTAACATGTCTCCAAGCGTCGCCGTGATCAGTAAAATTCTTGCCGCCCTCACGGTCGTTGGCCAAATCTGGATTCTGGTCATATTCTTCGCCTTTATTACTCAAAAGACTTCGGTCTGGTCGGCAAAATTAATTGGGCAAATTCGTCAGTGGTGGTTACCACTTAGTTTCGTCATCGTCCTCGGCGCTCTCTTTGGCAGTTTGTTCTATTCCGAAATTGCCGGTTTTCCACCATGTTCGCTGTGTTGGTATCAACGAATTTTTATCTATCCGCAAATTATTCTGCTCGGTGGGGCACTCATTTGGCGTGATCGTTCGATTGCTCGTTATCTCTTTCCACTCTCAATCATTGGCGGGATCATCGCCCTCTACAATTCCTATCTTCAATACGGCGGCTCGTCACTCATCCCTTGCGGCACCGACCCAACGGCAATCGATTGCGCCCAACGATTAGTTTTCGAATTCGGTTATGTTACCCTGCCTCTTATGTCCCTCACGGCCTTTATTTTTCTTATCCTTTTGGCTAAGATTGGTAAATGATCGCTGATCACTTCCGTCTGACCGCTAAGCAACGAGCCGCCCTCGGGCGGCTCGGTTTGATGACAATCGAAGATCTGCTCTACTACTTTCCCAATCGTTATGAGTCCCCCGCCCAAGAGCGGTTAATTCGCGAGCTCCAAATTGGAGAGAGCGTGCATATTACTGGTGAGGTAACCGCGGTAAAAATTGGTCGCGGTCTTCGAACTAAATTGCCGATCGGCGAGGTCACCATCACCGACACCACTGGCCAGATCCGGGCCGTTTGGTTTCGGCAAGTCTATCTGACGAAGAAGGTGTGGGTCGGGAGTTTCGCCAGTTTGCGCGGAAAAGTGCTTCAGAGACAGGGTGGAGGGGAAAATGAATTATACCTAGCCAATCCAGAACTTGAACCTCTCGAGCGACTACCTGATGCCAACGGTTCACTCTTCGCTGGAGAAAAAACTAATGAGCCACTGTCGCTTTTACCGGTCTATCCGGAGACTAAAGGTCTATCGAGCTTGTGGTTCTACCACGCACTCAAGAAACTCATCCGGAGTGGTGCCACTCAAACATTGCCTGATCCCCTGCCAGAAGAAATCCTCACGCGCTATAATCTCCCCTCACTTAGTGCCGCCCTCGTCTGGGTTCATGCTCCGCGGCGAGAATCTGATGCCACTATCGCTCGCAAGCGCTTTGCTTTCGAAGAAATATTCCTGATTCAACTTGATCGCGCCGGGCGGCGAATTGATTATCAGAGTCAAACCGCGCACCAAATAAATATTCCCGCTTCAGAAGTGACTCGGTTTATAACCCAATTGCCTTTTCCCTTAACGAAAGCTCAACAACAAGCAATCGCCGCGATTACTAAAGATATGAATAGCGAGAAACCGATGGCTCGACTCTTGGAAGGAGACGTCGGCTCGGGAAAAACAGTGGTCGCCGCCGCGGCGGCGTATGCGGCCGTCCACGCACGGGGCGAAGTCGGCTACATGGTGCCCACCGAGATTCTCGCCCGTCAACATTTCGAATCCTTTATCAGCAATTTCGCGCATTTGAATATAAATATTGGCTTGCTCACTGGTTCGGATTGTCGTAAGTTTCCCTCTAAAATTAATCCAGGGACTCACACCGAGATTAACCGCCGTCAATTACTTAAGTGGGTCGCGAATGGCGAGATTCCCATTCTGATCGGCACGCAAACCTTGATTCAAAAAAGTGTCCGTTGGAAAAAGCTCGCCCTCACGATCATTGATGAGCAACACCGCTTCGGCGTAATGCAAAGGAAACGCTTGGTCGGGCAAGGAAAACTCGCCACTCATTCGGCCATACCTCATCTTCTCTCGATGACCGCAACTCCAATCCCGCGAACCCTGGCCCTCACCCTCTACGGCGATCTTGATCTCACTTTGCTCGATGAACTCCCGCCCGGACGCAAAACAGTGATCACTAAAATCGTCACCGAAAAAACCCGATCAGAAACTTATGAAAAAATTCGACAGGAATTAAACACTGGTCGGCAAGCTTATGTGATTTGCCCGCGGATTGATCTGCCGGATCCAACCAAAGCCACAGCCCTAATTACTAAATCAGCTAAAGCTGAATTCGAACGATTAAACCGTGACATTTTCCCCCAATTCCGTCTCGGATTATTGCATGGAAAGTTATCAGCCGAAGATAAAGAAAGGGTGATGCATGATTTCGTCAATCATCAGCTAGATATCTTGGTTGCGACTTCGGTCGTTGAGGTCGGTGTCAATGTCCCCAATGCCACCATTATTCTAATCGAAGGGGCTGAACGATTCGGCCTCGCCCAACTTCATCAACTCCGCGGACGGGTGGCTCGTAGCACAGATCAAGCCTATTGCTATCTCTTCACCACGGACCCCGCCAGTGGCGGGGTGAGATCCCAAAATGTCCCCCGTCTTCGTTATTTAGAATCAGCGAAAAATGGTTTCGCTCTCGCTGAATACGATCTCACCCTTCGCGGTGCCGGCACGCTCTCGGGTAATAAACAATGGGGCCTCTCGGATATCGGCATGGAAGCGATAAAGAATTTGAAGATGGTGGAGGC